>NZ_JBEOVJ010000003.1:164312-257913 GCF_040295435.1 Streptomyces sp. NPDC002809 | reverse complement strand
CGGGTGCGGTTGCCGACCGCGTCGGTGCCGTCCTTGAGCGTCTCGATCCGCCGGATGTCGAGGCGCACCGAGGCGTAGAACTTCAGCGCGCGACCACCGGTGGTGGTCTCCGGCGAGCCGAACATCACCCCGATCTTCTCGCGGAGCTGGTTGATGAAGATCGCCGTGGTCTTGGACTGGTTGAGCGCACTGGTGATCTTCCGCAGCGCCTGGCTCATCAGGCGGGCCTGCAGACCCATGTGCGAGTCGCCCATCCTGCCCTCGATCTCCGCACGGGGCACCAGGGCCGCGACGGAGTCGACGACGATCAGGTCCAGGGCGCCCGAGCGGATCAGCATGTCCACGATCTCGAGAGCCTGCTCACCGTCGTCCGGCTGGGACAGGATGAGGTTGTCGATGTCGACACCGAGCCGCTTCGCGTACTCCGGGTCGAGGGCGTGCTCCGCGTCGATGAAGGCCACCGTGCCGCCGAGCTTCTGCGCGTTCGCCACGGCGTGCAGCGTCAGCGTCGTCTTGCCGGAGGACTCCGGCCCGTACACCTCCACCACACGGCCGCGCGGCAGACCGCCGACGCCGAGCGCCACGTCGAGCGCCGTCGAGCCGGTGGGGATCACCTCGATGGGCTCGTTCGGCCGCTCACCCAGGCGCATCACCGCGCCCTTGCCGAATTGCCGCTCTATCTGCGCCAGGACCAGATCGAGAGATGTGGACTTGTCGGCCATGTGCAACCACGCTTCTCAGCTTTCGCTCCGCACGGCTGTCGCCCGGAGGATATGACAGCGGGCCCCGACGCGGAAGAGAAAGGAATCACCAACGCACCTGCGTACAGTGAGGCCCATCTCATCGATTTGCGTGTCTCGGGCATATTAGCAATGCGTCATTCCGGGTCTCCGTGGCGGGGTCCGTCCCGTACGCAGACGCAGCAGGGTGCATTCTCGGATGTGTGATCAGAATTACACCCATAGGTATGTGCGGTGCAGTGAGACAATGAAGGAGTTCGTTCGCAGATTCCTTGCGCGGCCATCCGTATGGTCGCGCTGATCTCTGCCTCCCGCCCTTGCCTGCCGTCGACGGGCGGCGGGACGGCTGTGCGCCCGGCGTCACACACGGGCGCGGTCGAGCGCGGCGCCGCACGCACAGCGAGGGTTGAAGAGCATGCAGTTCTCCGAGGGCCAGACAGTCATCCACCCCCAGCACGGTCCCGCCACCGTGACCGAGGTCCTCGATCGCCAGGTCAACGGCGGGAGCAGGCGTTACGTCCAGCTCCGAGTCCACAGGACCGACCTGCACGTCGCCGTTCCGGTCGACAAGGCGGACGAGGTGGGACTGCGATCGGTCTACGCCGCCGCACAGGTGAAGGAGTTGCTCGACGTCCTGGGGGCTCCCGCGGGTGAGCCCGAGGAGGCTTGGTCGCGGAGGTTCAAGGCCAACAGCGAGAGGCTCCGGACCGGAGACCTCGCCCTCATCGCCGGCGTCATTCGCGACCTGGCGCGACGTCAGGAGGAGCGCGGGCTCTCCGCGGGGGAGAAGGACATGCTCAAGCATGCCCGGAGCCCGGTCCTCGCAGAACTGGCACTGGCGCTCTCGATCACCGACGCGGAGGCCGAAGAGCTGCTCGACTCCACGATCCTCGGCGGCCACGCCTCTTGAGGGCTCTCCCCGGACTTCACCGCTTCCGCTGGACGGACGCGTACGCGGTGAAGTCCGCCCACGCGGTGACGGAGACGGCGAGTGGGCGGCGGGCGGTGTCCTTGGAGTCGCGGATGCGGACGGCGTCGGGGTGCAGGGCTACCTCGATGCAGTTGTCGCCATCGCCGCCGCTGTAGGTGCTCTTGAACCAGTTCAGCTCTGTGGTGGTGCTCATAGCGCTCCTTGCGTCTGTGCCAGCAAGCTCACCGTAGCCCGGCAATCCAGGGCCTGGGAACGCAGCTTGCCATAGCGTTGAAGCAGGATGCTGACTTCGCTCGGAGCGGTGAGCAGGGCGCTCGAACGGTGACCTTCGGTGTAGCCGAACCACTGGTTGCCCGTGCTCTCGGCCAGATACATCTGCCCGTCGATGCCCGTGTGGTCCTCTTGCCGGAGCGGCATGACCTGGATCTCGACATTGGTGTACCTGCCGATGTTCAGCAGGTGGTCGATGACGACGGCCGTAACCTCCGCCCCGCCCACCCGACGCTCCAGAATGCTTTGCTCGATGATGAAGTTGAAGGCGGTGTTGGGGCGGTCGGACAAGAGCCGCTGTCGCTCAAGTCGAGCCGCTACCTGTCGCTGGATCTGTGTCTCTGTGAGTGGCGGCAGCTGGCGTTCGAACACGGCCCGGATATAGGCCTCGGGCTGCAACAGCCCAGGTACACCCCGGCACTCGTACGCGTACAGCGTGATCGCCTCCTCCTCGATCCCCGCCCACTGCTGAAACCAGGAGGCCAGCCCCGCCCTCCTCCGCAGACTCCGCGCGGCGGCGGCGAGGACCTTGCCCGCGACCGGCCCGAGGGCTTCTGCCGCCCGCTCCGGGAGGTTCTCGGGCGGGAAGCGCTTGCCCTGCTCGATCTTGGCGATGTAGGCGGACGAGTACTGCACGCGAGGCGCGAAATCCTCCTGAGTGAGGCCGGCGGCCTCGCGCAGGGCCTTGAGGACCGCCCCGAACGTCCTCAGGCTGTCGGACGGCTCGGGTTCACCGCTCGCCGTGGTGCTCTCGTGTTCCGCCGTCATCGCCGCCCCGTCTTCCGCGCATCGATCAACTCGGCCATGATCACGGACGGTTACCCACCCCGTCCAGGGCGTCAACCCATACAGGGGAATCTGTATGGGTGTTGTTCCTGCTGACGGGGGTGGTTCAGGCGGAACGCTGGGCGCATGACAGCACTTCAATCCCAACCACCCGTAACCGCCCGTGTGTTCGTCCAGAGGTGTTCCGCCACCCGCCTCGGCGCGACCCTCGCGCGGCGCCTGGCCGTATGGAAGCTCCACACCTGGGACGTCCCGTACGGCACCTCGCTCTCCGACACCGTGGCCCTGCTCGTCGCGGAGCTCGCGGCCAACGCGGTCCTGCACGGACGCGTACCGGGGCGCGACTTCGAGCTGCGGCTGGTGTACGCGTACGGGACCGGGGCCGTGCGGGTCGAGGTCTCCGACACCCACGAGGCCCGGCCGGACACAACAGTCATGCCGCAGCCCGACGCGGAGGCCGACGGGGGCCGGGGCCTCCTCATCGTCGAGGCCGTCGCCTTGCGCTGGGGCGTGAACGACCGGGTCGGGCCGGGGAAGACGGTATGGGCGGAGACGGAGCCGACAGGGGTGCCGGACGGACGGTGAGCTGCTGACGCCTGCGCGGCAGGCAATGTGCGCCCGGGGCGCCCAGGTCACGGCCTGCTGAACGTCACCTCCTTCGAGTCCTTGTCGCGCTTGAAGTTGCCGGCGAAGCCCCAGTTCTTCCAGCCGCCGTCACCGTTGTTGGTGATCGTTCCGTCCTTGACGGCGAACACGTCGACCCCGTCCACCACCGCGAGGTGTTCGAGGCCGGACACTGCGGAGAAGGAGATCTCGTTGAAGTTCTTCACCGCGATGATGTTCGTGTCGGGGAAGCTGCGGCTGTACTCGTCGACCAGCGACTGGTTCAGCTCGGCATCGCCCCCCGGCGTCTTGCCGGTGTAGCCGGTGCCGGGGTACGGCCCGTCGTCCGTGTACTTCGGTGCCCCGTCGTCGAAGTTGACCGATTCCGTACCGGTGGCAAGGGCGTCGGCGTCCAGGTCGGCGGGTTCCGGCTGCTCGAAGGTGGCGTTCATGCCGTCGCGGGTGACGTCGCCGTAGTACGCCCAGTTGGTGTAGCCGCCGTCGCCTTCGTTGGTGAACGTCCCCTTGTCGAAGACGTAGACGTCGAACACGGCCCGGCCCGAGGCGATCTCGTCCCCGGATTCGTCGGCGTGGTACTCGTTGGAGTTCAGCCGGTATCTGCCGTGGTCGATGAGCGTGTCCGGCTTCTCGGCCCAGTGCGAGGACTGTTCCGAGTGCATCGCGACCACGTTGTAGTCGGGGTAGCAGCGGCGCATGTCGTTCACCAGCATCCGGACCGCCTGCGTCGAACCCTCGTTGTCCAGCGGGGAGTACGTGTCGTAGTACCGGCTCCGGTCGGGCGGTTCCTGGCCCTCGATCTGGCAGCCCTCGTCGCCGGGCTTCCAGTCCTTCTTGCGTTTCGGGCGGGGAGGCTCTTCGAACGTGACGGTGCGGCGGTCCTCGCTGATGTCGAACACGCCCTTGAACGCACGGTTCTTCCAGCCGAGGTCGGCGTCGTCGGCCCAGGTGAACTTCCCCTTCTTGAACGCGTAGACGCGGTACGTCGTGCCGCTGATCTCGACGGTCTGGATCATCGCCGCGCCGTCCATCTGCTGCAGATCGCCCTCGTGCGGCTGCGCGATGACGATGTTGTAGTCGGGGAGGCAGTAGGAGAGGTCCTCGAGCGCCAGCTTGACCCGCTTCTCCTTGTTCTTCTCGTTGCTGATCTTCTCCGCCACGAAGTTGACCAGGTACGAGTAGCCCCAGGCAGCGGCCGTGCCGACGGCCCCGCTGCCCGGTACGGAGACCGACGAGTGCGAGGACCGTTCCCTCGGCTCGAAGCACAGGCTGGGGAGTGCGTTGTCCTCGGTGTCGTCGGAGGTCTTCACGGTTCTGCTGTGGGGCTCGCCCTGCCCGCCGTGGATGCTGCCGGGCAACCCGCCGCGCTCACCGGGTTGCGCGCCGGCGGCGTCGGCCGGCGCGAAGGATTCGGCGGGGGCGGGCTGCCCGTCACCTGCGACATCGTTGTCATGAGTGACATCGTTGTCATCCTGGCAAGAGGCGCTCCCCCCGAACTCCAGGACGCGGCAGACCTGTTGCTGTGCGGTGTCGGCGATGTCGCCCCCGAGGGACGTGGCAAGGAGTGCGCCGACCACGCCGGCCGACACCGTCACCATCGCCACGTAGTCGATCGCCGACTGTCCCGCGCTCGTGCGCCGGTCCCGGCGCGTTCGTTCGCTGCTGTGCACGTCTCACCCCGTCATGGCTCGCTCGGATCGGGTCACCGGCGGCTGTGCGGCTGCCGGGTGTGAACCGTAACGAGCGTGACGGGGCCTACGGACAGTGCCCAAAGGCCCATACCAGGACCCAAATCGGGAGGGCGGATCCCGTGGGTCCGCAAGTGTGGGCGGTGAGTTCGGCGCCCACGCCTGCGGAGCGTCCCCTCACCCCCGCAACGACTTCCCGAACCCCGCGGCCAACGGCATCCGCAGCCCCAGCGGCGGCGGGGCCGCCAGTGCGTCGGCGACCGGGCGGGCGTAGGAGTGGGCGAAGAGGGAGCCGCGGACGAAGTCCGCTGCCAGGGCGGCCACTTCGGCGTGGTGCTGGCGTAGCGCGTGGCCGTCCGAGTGGACCTCGAAGCGGCAGGTGTCGCGGTTGGACTTCTTGGCGCGTTCGGCCAGCCGGAAGGAGAGTTCGGGATCGGATCGGGCGTCGTTCGTGCCGTGGACCAGCAGGACCTGACGGCCGACCAGGTGCTTGACCGGTTCGGGTTCGGCGTCCGGGTCGCCCGGCAGCCAGGGGGCCATCGCGAGGACCGAGGTGACTGCGGGGTGGCCGCCCGCGCGGAGGGCCGCGCGGCCGCCCATGCCGTGGCCGGCCAGGCAGACCGGGATGTCGCCGTAGCGGCGTACGACCTCGTCCACCGCCCATTCGGCGTCCGCCGCGAGGTGGGCGTCCGTGGTGTTCCAGCCGCGGCAGCGGTAGTGCACGACGTGGGCGGCGAGGCCGTCGCCGCCGCCGGCGCGGGCCAGGGACCGGGCCAGGGGGAGCCGAAGGGCGTAGGAGAGAGAGGAGGGGCGGCGGTACGAGTACGGCTCGCCGTCCGGGAGCAGCAGGACCACGCCGCTGACCGTGGTGGATGCTCCGGCCGTCCTGACGGCCCGTCCCAGCCTTGCAGCAGGCAGGGGGAGTGCGCGCTGTGCCATGACGCAACAGTGTCAGAAGGGCAGGTGTACGCCACCCGTATTCGCGGTCTCTGTTACGTATCGTCGAGCGGCGCTCTACGCGCGTAGGCGCTAGAGTGCGCAGATGATGAGCCCGACCCTCAATGTGCCCGGCCAGGATCAGATCCGGCGTGCCCCCAAGGTCCTTCTCCATGACCACCTCGACGGCGGCCTGCGCCCCGGGACGATCGTCGACCTGGCCGCGGCGAACGGATACGACGGACTTCCGGAGGCCGATCCCGACAAGCTCGGTATCTGGTTCCGAGAAGCCGCTGACTCCGGTTCGCTGGAGCGGTATCTGGAGACGTTCGCCCATACCTGCGCCGTCATGCAGACCCGTGACGCGCTGGTCAGGGTCGCCGCGGAGTGTGCCGAGGACCTTGCCGCGGACGGTGTCGTCTACGCCGAGATCCGGTACGCGCCCGAGCAGCACCTGGAAGCCGGGCTGACCCTCGAAGAGGTCGTCGAGGCGGTCAACGAGGGCTTCCGTGAGGGTGAGCGCAGGGCGCGCCAGGACGGCAACCGGATCAGGGTGGGCGCGCTGCTCACCGCGATGCGGCACGCCGCGCGGTCGCTGGAGATCGCCGAACTGGCCAACAGCTACCGCGAGCAGGGCGTCGTCGGCTTCGACATCGCGGGCGCGGAGGCGGGCTTCCCGCCCACCCGGCACCTCGACGCCTTCGAGTACCTCAAGCGCGAGAACAACCACTTCACCATCCACGCGGGCGAGGCCTTCGGGCTGCCGTCGATCTGGCAGGCCATCCAGTGGTGCGGCGCCGACCGGCTCGGTCACGGTGTCCGGATCATCGACGACATCGAGGTCGCGGAGGACGGCAGTGTGAAGCTCGGCCGCCTGGCCTCCTACGTACGGGACAAGCGCATCCCGCTGGAGCTCTGCCCGACCTCCAACCTGCAGACCGGTGCCGCGGCCTCGTACGCCGAGCACCCGATCGGGCTGCTGCGCAGGCTTCACTTCCGTGCCACGGTGAACACGGACAACAGGCTGATGAGCGGTACGAGCATGAGCCAGGAATTCGAGAAGCTGACCGAGACCTTCGGATACACGCTCGAAGACATGCAGTGGTTCACCGTCAATGCGATGAAATCAGCATTCATTCCTTTCGATGAACGTCTGGCGATGATCAGCGACGTCATCAAGCCCGGATATGCCGAGCTGAAGTCCGAATGGCTCTTCGAGCAGACCGCTGCGACCAGCGTTTCTACCTCGGTCGCCGGCTGAACGACCGCCTTCGGGAAACGGCCGGGTGCGTGATTCCCGGCCGTTTCCCGTGTTTTTCGATGTTTGCGGGACGGGCAGTGGGCTGACTACCTTGCAGAGCCGCTCACATCCCCTTCCCCAAGGATGAATTTCACATGAAGCAGTCTGCTGCCAGGACTCTCGGCGTCGCCGCTCTCGGTGCCGCATTCGCCGCTGCCGCCGCCGGTACCGCTTCGGCCTCCGCGCTGCCCCTGGACGCCGCGACCAGCGCCCTGCCCGTCGCCGGCGCACTGGCGAACGCCACCTCGACCCTGCCGGTCCAGGACACCGCCACCGAGCTCCTCGGCACCAGCCAGACGAAGGTCCTGGGCGACGTCGCGGCCCCGGCCAAGGGCCTCCTCGGCGGTATGCCCGCCGGTGGCCTGACGACGAACGGTCTGTCGGCCAACGGTCTGCCGCTCGGCCGCTGACGCACCGGCTTCGCACCTGCCTGTGGGCGGGCACCCGTTGTCGGGTGTCCGCCCACAGCCATGCGCAGGGGGCCTACCAGGCGGTCGCGGACGACGCCCTCTCCTCGGGGAGCAGCAGCCACAGCGCCAGATAGAGCAGGAACTGCGGGCCCGGCAGCAGGCACGAGACGACGAAGATGATGCGCATGGTCCTCGTGGAGGTGCCGAAGCGCCGTGCCAGCGCTGCGCACACTCCGCCGAGCATGCGTCCGTCACGGGGGCGGGCAAGTGCGGCCATGGTGGGCTCCTTCGCGAACCGTTGCTGGGGGAGCGGTCCGTTGCGCTCCCGATGTATCCAGGATGGCTCGCGGAACGGGGCAAAGCGTCGCTCTACGGGGCTATGCCGACCCTGGAAATCGTCGGGGTCGACCCCTGAGGGGCCGATCCCGCCGAGGCCCGGGCCTCGTGGCCGACGCGGGGCAGCGCCCGGACGCGCTGCTGCTTGCGGCGGCGCAGCCGCGCCCGCCAGGCCGGGACGATCAGGACGTGGGCGAGCCCGACACCGATGGTGTTCAGGATCAGCGAGTCGACGTCGACGACCTGGCCGGGCACCCCGGTCTGGCCCAGTTCGATGGCCAGTGAGATCAGCGACCCGGCCGCGACCGTACGGGCAAGTGAGAACCACGGCGAGACGAAGAGCCGTCCCCCGGCGAGCGGCAGCAGCACGCCGAGCGGTGCCAGCAGCAGGAGCTCCTTGCCGATGCGGCGGGCGGCGGCGGCCGGGCCGAGGGAGAGGTCGGCCTTGATGCCGGCGAACGGATGGAGGTTGGCGGCGGTCATCCACGGCACGTCCAGCGGGCGCAGAGTCAGCCACCCGACAAGCAGCAGATGCGCGAGGAGCAGAGACACTCCGACCGCGCGGAAGCGGATGACGGCTTGACCGCCCGAACCTTGACGCACGCCACCCAAGACGCGGGCGGCGGCAGGATCGGTTCCGCTCGGGCGGGGGAGACCTGCCTCACGCCGTGCTGTGAGCCTGGGCCGCGTGCTCGACCCATGAGCCCGAGCCGTGTGCCCGACCCATGAGCCCAGCCGCGTGCCTGAGGCGTGTGCCCGAGCCGTGAGCCGCGTGCCCGTGCCGCGTGCCCGACCCATGAGCCCAGCCGCGTGCGTTCCTCCCGGGCCCGGCGCCGCTCAGGGCAGTTGGACCGCGCCCGTCGTCGGTACTTCCTTCGGGCTGGCCTTCGTCTCCGTGGTGCACAGGTAGGCGCGGGGCGCGTAGCTGCCCGGGCCGCCCAGCGTCACCGAGCCGTCGTGGACGAGCGACTCGCTCTCGGTGTACGTGCAGACGATCTGCGCCAGCGCCTCGGACGGCAGGTCCTCCGGCTGCTCGCTGAGGCGCATCGTGCCCTTCGGGTCGCCCGTGCGCGGGCCGCCGACCCGCAGCGCCGCGGGGACGTGGGTGGAGAAGCCCGCCTGCCGCTCGGCGCCGGGCGGTTCCCGGCGCAGCTCGTCCAGAAGGGCGCGGGCGATCCGGAGCCGGTCCGATGCCGTCTCCTGGACCTGAACCGTGCGGTCCACGGTGACCAGTTCCGAGGCGCAGACCAGATAGACCTGTACGGGGATGCCCAGCTGGGCCTGGGTGGTGATGTCCTCCGCCGGCATGGCGCACGGCACCCGTGACGGGGCCGGGCCCGCGTCGACGGGCACCGAGGTGGTCCTGATTCCGCAGCCCGCCGCCAGCACGGCGCAGAGCACGGCACCGGCCAGGGCCGCGGCGGGGCGGCGGCCCCGGCGTTCGCTGCGCGTCACGTCGCGTCGTCCTCCTCGTCCGGGATCTCGGCCTCGCGACCTTCGGTGGTGCCGTCCAGTGCCTCGGCGTCGCGCGGCAGGCGCAGGACGAACACCGCGCCGTCGCCGTCAGGCGAGTTCGCGGCGGTGATGTCGCCGCCGTGGATGTGCGCGTTCTCCATGGCGATCGACAGGCCGAGACCGCTGCCCTCGGAACGCGGCCTGGAGGCGCTGGCCTTGTAGAAGCGGTCGAAGACGTGCGGGAGCACGTCCTCGGGGATGCCGGGGCCGTGGTCGCGCACCTCGATGACGAGGTCGTCGCCCTGGGTCCGTACCGCGACGCGTACCGGCGAACCGCCGTGCTTCAGCGCGTTCCCGATCAGATTGGCCAGGATCACATCCAGCCGGCGCGGGTCGAGGCGGACCATCATGCCGCGCTCGGCGTCCAGGTCCACCGCGTCCAGCCAGGCCCGGGCGTCGATGCAGGCGGTCACCTGGTCGGCGACGTCGACGGTGTCGAGGACGAGGCGGGCCGTGCCCGCGTCGAAGCGGGTGACCTCCATCAGGTTCTCCACCAGGTCGTTGAGGCGCCGGGTCTCGCTGACCACCAGGTGCACGGCGGGCGCGATCATCGGGTCGAGGCTGTCGGCCTCGTCCTCCAGCACCTCGGCGACCGCGGTGATCGCGGTGAGCGGGGTGCGCAGTTCGTGCGACATGTCGGCGACGAAGCGGCGGCTGGACTCCTCCCGCGCGCTCATGTCCGCGACCTTCTTCTCCAGGGAGCTCGCCGCCCTGTTGAACGTTCTGGAGAGATCGGCCAGTTCATCCGTGCCGGACACCACGAGCCGGGTGTCGAGCTTGCCTTCGCCGAGCTTGCGGGCGGCGTCGCCGAGCCGCTGCACGGGACGCAGTACCGTCGTCGCCGCGGCCTGCGCGAGCAGAGCGGAGCCGACCAGGGCCAGCGCGGTGGCGATCCCCAGTGACCAGGCGAGGGAGTTGAGGTCCTGCCGTTCCTGGTCGAGGGACTTGAGCATGTAGCCCGTCGGACCACCGCCGATGATCTTCGTGCCGGCGACGAGGTACGGCGTGCCGTGTATGGATATCCGCTGCCAGAACAGGTGGTACTGGTACTTGTTGCCCGCCTTGACGGGCTGCTTCTTGTCGACCTGCTTCTGCAGCGACGCCGGTACGTTGTCGCGGGTGAAGGTGTCCAGGTCGGAGTTGCCGACGATCGGCTTGCCGGGGTCGCGCTCGTCGATCAGCAGCACGCTGTAGCCGGGGCTGCTGCTCGCCATCTGCACGGCGGCGGTCTGCAGGTCCTCCTTGGTGGGGCTCAGCGGCAGCGAGGCCGCCCGGCTCTGCATCTCCTGACGGAAGTCCCCGAGCGCGGAGTCCTGCGTACGGGTCAGCACCGCCTCGCGGTTCAGCCAGTACGCGATCCCGGACGCGGACACCGCGGCGGTCAGCGCGACCAGCGCGAACACGACGACGAGCCGCAGCCGCAGGCTGGTCCAGCGGAGCCCGGCGAGCAGGCTCCGCCGCACAGCCGTACTCACTGCGGCGAGTCCAGCCGGTATCCCACGCCCCGCACGGTACGGATCAGGGTCGGCGAGGACGGTACGTCCTCCACCTTCGCGCGCAGCCGCTGGACACAGGCGTCCACCAGCCTGGAGTCACCGAGGTAGTCGTGCTCCCAGACCAGGCGCAGCAGCTGCTGCCGGGACAGGGCCTGGCCCGGCCGGCGGCTCAGCTCCAGCAGGAGGCGCAGCTCGGTCGGCGTGAGCTGCAGGTCCTCCCCGTTCTTGGTCACGGTCATGGCGGAGCGGTCGATCACCACGCTGCCGAACGTCGCGGAGTCGGTGGACTCGCGCTCACCGCGGCGCAGCACCGCGCGGATGCGGGCGTCGAGCACCCGCCCCTGCACGGGTTTCACCACGTAGTCGTCGGCGCCGGACTCCAGACCGACCACGACGTCGATGTCGTCGCTGCGCGCGGTCAGCAGGATGATCGGCAGTTGGTCGGTGCGCCGGATGCGCCGGCACACCTCGAAACCGTCGATTCCGGGCAGCATCACATCCAGCACGACCAGGTCGGGTCGCTGCTCGCGCAGCAGGTTGAGGCCGTCCTCTCCCGTCGCCGCAGTGGCCACACGGTGGCCCTGGCGTGACAGCGAGAGTTCGAGGGCCGTGCGGATGGCGTCGTCGTCCTCGATCAGCAACAGGAAAGGCACGTTGGTCATTCTGACCCATGGGGGTGCCCTAGTTCGACAGTTGGTCCCCTCTCATGCATCACGCGACCCCGAATCGGGTCTGCGCCGGGCCCTGTGACAGGTCTGTGACAGTCGGCGGACAGCCCCATGAAATCGCCCCGGCAAGCTCGTTGACACAAGGAACGGACGGACTCCACCGACGGGGGGCGCGAGATGAACGCAACGCACAACATCACCACCAGCGCAGTTGTCACGCGTCTCCACGACGTCGGCCGGAGCACCGAGAAGTCCGGCGCCGCATTGAACGGGCGGGGGTGCGTTCGAGGCGCCGGGCGTCAGCACCCGTCGTACATGACGGTGGTCGACGCACCTGCCGCGACAGGCGCGGGCAACGGGGGAAGCGCGTACGGGGAGGTCACGGGGGAGCGGAAGGCCCCGGCGCAGGCCGAGGACGCCGAAGCGGCGTTCACGGCCTACGTCCGGGAGCGCCGCGCCTCCCTGTACGCCACCGCCTATCACCTGACCGGTGACCGGTTCGAGGCCGAGGATCTGCTGCAGAGCGCCCTCTTCTCGACGTACCGGGCATGGGACCGGATCAGTGACAAGGCGGCGGTCGGCGGCTATCTGCGCCGCACCATGACGAACCTGCACATCAGCGCCTGGCGCAGGCGCAAGCTGAACGAATACCCGACCGAGGAGCTGCCGGAGACGGCGGGCGACACGGACGCGATGCGCGGTACGGAGCTGCGCGCCGTGCTCTGGCAGGCGCTGGCGCGACTGCCCGAGACACAGCGCACGATGCTGGTCCTGCGCTACTACGAGGGCCGTACGGACCCCGAGATCGCGTCCATCCTCGACATCAGTGTCGGCACGGTGAAGTCCAGCATCTGGCGGTCGCTCCGCCGGCTGCGCGAGGACGAGGTCCTCAGCTTCGGCCGTGACGAGGAGGAGTCCTTCGGCGAGCTGGTGGCCTGAGGCAGGGGGAAACGGGGAAACGGGGCCGCCGCTTCGGGGGAGGCGGCGGTGTACGGGGGAAACGGGGTCGTCGCCTCGGGGGAGGCGGCGGCGTACGGGGAGCACGGGGGAGCTGAGGGGTCGGACGGGCCGGGGGGTCCTGTCCGGCCCTTCGGCGCGTTCGCCGGGGGTTCCGGGGGCGGGGTGTTCGGGGCGCTGCCCCCGGCCCCGCTCCTCGATCGCCGGAGGGGGGGTTGATTCCGCCCCCGGAGGGGCTTGACCTTCTGGGGTCAGTCGCCGGAGGGGCTCACCTTTGCCGCCGCGGGTGTACGGCACCGGCCCGCCGCTGCGGCGGCCAGCCGGCCCAGGGCCTCGGCCCTGCCGCAGGGGTACGCCCCCAGTTCCGCCTGGCGCGCCACGATCCGGCGTTCGGCCCGCATCAGCCGCCAGCCCCGCCGCAGCAGGAACGGCACGGACTTGCGGCCTTCCCGCAGGTCCCGCAGCAGCCGGCGGCGGAACGTCGTCGACGGGCGGCCGCGCAGACACAGGGCGTCCGCCAGGAGGCCCAGCGTCTGGCAGCGCTCGACTATGTCGGCGGCGAAGATCCCCTCGGCCACGAAGAGCGGCGTGCGCTCGATGTGGAAACCCTCGTGCCCCGTTCGGGAACTGGTCGCGATGTCGTACACCGGTACGTCGGTGCGTCCGGTGCGGCACAGCTCCGTGATCGCGGCGACGGCGGCATCGGCGTCCCAGGACTGTGCGGAGTCCCAGTCGATGTCCGTACTGCCGGTGACGAGAGGCAGCGTCGGGTCGCCTGCCTCCTTGTAGAAGTCGTCCAGCCGCAGCACCGGAAGACCGGTACGGACGGCCAGGGATGACTTGCCGGAGCCGGAGGGGCCCGCGAGCAGGACGACGCGGGTCGAAATCGCTTGGGAACTCACAGAACACAAGTGTGAGGCATTGACCCGCACAGGGGATCCCCGGAGGTCCTGTTGGTATCCGGCATCACACCTCAACTACTCTGTGCACTCAACCGATTACTCGATTGATGGTTCGAATCGGCCCGATCAGGTGGGAACTTCATGGCACGTCACGCACTTTCCAAGTCCCGGCGCCGCACTCTGCTGCGGGCAGGTCTGACCGTCACCGCGGTGGGCGCCGCGCTCGGTGCGGGGGGTGCGGTGGCCCAGGCGGCCCCCCTGCCCCTCGTGCAGGCGTCGGGTACGGACACCAGCCTCGGTGAGGCGAGCGAGGCGGCCGGCGGCGCGGTCACCGGCGCGCTCGGCCACTCGCTCGACAACGGCATCGCGCCCGTGACCCATCTGCGGCTCGACCCGCTGGCCGGCACGGGTGTGGACCCGCTGGACAACGCGGTGGGGACGCAGGTCGCCGACTTCAAGCCCGTCTCCACCGCCGCCGTCACCGATCCGGTGACCAGTGGCGGTGCGCTGAAGGACCTGCCCGTGGTGGGGCAGGTCGCGGGTCTGCTGCACGGCTGACGCGGAAGCGGCCCGTGCCCCCGGATCCGTAGGTCCCGGGGCGCGGGCCGCTGCTGTGCCGGCGTCAGTACGAGGAGCCCGACACGCCCAGCGCGCCTGTCGGGTGCCAGACGGTCTTGGTCTCCAGGAACGCCGTCAGCCGGCGGGTGCCGGGATCGGTCGACCAGTCACCGTCGCCGTCCACAGCCTGTGGACGGGAGACCCGCTTCAGGTTGTCCGCCGCCGCGATCTCCAGCTCCTTCGCCAGTTCCGCGTCCGCTCCCGTCAGGTCGATGCCGTTCACGTCCTGGTGGGAGGCGAGCGGCGCGGCGATCTCCGCCGTCTTCCCCGACAGGATGTTGACCACGCCGCCCGGCAGGTCCGAGGTGGCCAGCACCTCACCCAGCGACAGGGCGGGCAGCGGGGACTGCGCCGAGGCCACGACGACCGCCGTGTTGCCGGTCGCGATCACCGGTGCGAGCACCGAGACCAGGCCCAGGAACGAGGACTCCTGCGGGGCGATGACGGTCACGACCCCGGTCGGCTCGGGGGTCGAGAGGTTGAAGTACGGTCCCGCGACCGGGTTCGCCCCGCCCACGACCTGGGCGATCTTGTCCGTCCAGCCCGCGTACCAGACCCAGCGGTCGACCGTCGCGTCCACGACGGCCGCGGCCCTGGACTTCGAAAGACCCTCGGCCTCCGCCACCTCGCGGACGAACTGCTCCCGGCGGCCCTCCAGCATCTCGGCGACGCGGTAGAGGATCTGGCCGCGGTTGTACGCGGTCGCGCCCGACCAGCCGCCGAACGCCTTGCGGGCGGCCACGACGGCGTCCCTGGCGTCCTTGCGGGATGACTGGGGCGCGTTCGCCAGCCACTTGCCCTTGGAGTCGGTCACCTCGTACACCCGGCCGCTCTCGGAGCGGGGGAACTTGCCCCCGACGTACAGCTTGTAGGTCTTGAAGACGCTCAGTCGCCCGTCAGACATCGAGGTAGGCCTCCAGACCGTGACGGCCGCCTTCGCGGCCGAAGCCCGACTCCTTGTAACCGCCGAACGGCGAGGTCGGGTCGAACTTGTTGAACGTGTTGGCCCAGACGACGCCCGCCCGGAGCTTGTTCGCCACCGCGAGGATGCGGGAGCCCTTCTCCGTCCAGATGCCGGCCGAGAGGCCGTACTGGCTGTTGTTGGCCTTGGCGACCGCTTCGTCCGGCGTACGGAACGACAGCACGGACAGCACCGGGCCGAAGATCTCGTCGCGGGCGACGGTGTGTGCCTGGGTGACGCCGGTGAAGAGCGTCGGGGCGAACCAGTAACCGGCGGAGGGCAGCTCGCACGGTGCCGACCAGCGGTCAGCGCCCTCGGCCTCGCCCGTCTCGACGAGCGCGGTGATCCGGGAGAGCTGCTCCTCGGAGTTGATCGCTCCGATGTCGGTGTTCTTGTCCAGCGGGTCCCCGAGGCGCAGCGTGGACAGCCGGCGCTTGAGGGAGTCCAGCAGTTCGTCCTCGACCGACTCCTGGACCAGGAGCCGCGAGCCTGCGCAGCAGACCTGGCCCTGGTTGAAGAAGATGCCGGTGACGATGCCCTCGACGGCCTGGTCGATGGGCGCGTCGTCGAAGACGATGTTGGCGCCCTTGCCACCCAGTTCGAGGGTGGCCTTCTTGTCGGTGCCGGCGATCTGGCGGGCGATGGCCTTGCCGACCGCGGTCGATCCCGTGAAGGCGATCTTGTTGACGTCCGGGTGCTCGACGAGGGCCGATCCCGCGTCCCCGTACCCCGTCAGGATGTTGACGACGCCCCTGGGCAGGCCCGCCTGGCGGCAGATGTCCGCGAAGAAGAGCGCGGACAGCGGGGTCGTCTCGGCGGGCTTCAGCACCACCGTGTTGCCGGTGGCGAGCGCCGGGGCGATCTTCCACGCGAGCATCAGGAGCGGGAAGTTCCACGGGATGATCTGGCCGGCCACGCCGAGCGGACGCGGATTCGCGCCGTAGCCCGCGTGGTCGAGCTTGTCGGCCCAGCCCGCGTAGTAGAAGAAGTGCGCGGCGACCAGCGGGAGGTCCGCGTCGCGGGTCTCCTTGATCGGCTTGCCGTTGTCGAGGGTTTCGAGGACGGCGAGCTCGCGGCTGCGTTCCTGGATGATCCTGGCGATCCGGAACAGGTACTTGGCGCGCTCGGAGCCGGGCAGCGCCGACCACTTCTCGAACGCCCTGCGGGCCGCCTTGACGGCCCGGTCCACGTCCTCGGCGCCGGCCCGTGCGACCTCGGAGAGCACCTCCTCGGACGACGGGCTGACCGTCTTGAAGACCTTGCCGTCGGCGGCGTCGGTGAACTCGCCGTCGATGAACAGGCCGTACGAGGGGGCGATGTCGACGACGGAACGGGATTCCGGCGCCGGTGCGTACTCGAATGCAGATGCCATGGGAATCAGTCCACCGTCACGTAATCGGGGCCGGAGTAACGGCCGGTGCTGAGCTTCTGGCGCTGCATCAGCAGGTCGTTCAGCAGGCTGGAGGCGCCGAAGCGGAACCAGTGGTTGTCCAGCCAGTCCTCGCCCGCCGTCTCGTTGACCAGGACGAGGAACTTGATCGCGTCCTTGGAGGTGCGGATGCCGCCGGCCGGCTTCACGCCGATCTGGATGCCGGTCTGCGCGCGGAAGTCGCGCACCGCCTCCAGCATCAGCAGGGTGTTCGCGGGGGTGGCGTTGACCCCGACCTTGCCGGTCGACGTCTTGATGAAGTCCGCGCCCGCCAGCATCCCGAGCCAGGAGGCGCGGCGGATGTTGTCGTACGTGGACAGCTCACCGGTCTCGAAGATCACCTTCAGGCGCGCGGAGCCGCACTCGGCCTTCACGGCGAGGATCTCCTCGTACACCTTCAGGTAGCGGCCGGAGAGGAAGGCGCCGCGGTCGATCACCATGTCGATCTCGTCGGCCCCGGCCGCCACGGCGTCGCGGACGTCCGCGAGCTTCACGTCGAGCGCGGCGCGGCCGGCCGGGAAGGCCGTCGCGACGGACGCCACCTTCACGCCGGAACCGGCCAGGGCGGCGACCGCGGTCGCCGCCATGTCGGGGTAGACGCAGACCGCCGCGGTGCGCGGGGTCGTGCGGTCGGTGGGATCGGGATGGACGGCCTTGGCGGCGAGCGCGCGGACCTTGCCCGGGGTGTCCGAGCCTTCCAGCGTCGTCAGGTCGATCATCGAAATGGCCAGGTCGATGGCGTACGCCTTGGCCGTCGTCTTGATCGAACGGGTTCCGAGCGAGGCGGCGCGCGCTTCGAGGCCGACGGCGTCGACGCCGGGCAGCCCGTGCAGGAAGCGGCGCAGCGCACTGTCGGACGCCGTCGCGTCGGCGAATGCGGGAGCAGTGGTGGGCATGGTCACCAGATGAGCATATCTACGCGCGTAGCGGCCTGTACAGGGGCCCCGCCCATTCGCGCATCGCGCGGCCCCGCGGCGCGACGCGAACGCGCGTACGGGGCCCGTCCTGCCGGTCTCCGCACGCGCGTCCGACGGTCTCCGTACGCGTGTCCGGGCGGCCGCCCCCGCGTCCGGCGCGCACGTCAGGCAGAATCGGGCTCATGACGAGCCCCACACCGCCCTCCGAGCCCACCTACGCCGACCGGACGTACCGGTCGCCCGGCGGGCTGGTCGGGGGTGCCCTGCTGCTCCTGCTCGTCTGCTGGATCGGAGTGGACGCCGTGATCCGGGGCGAGGGTCGCACGCCGTGGCTGGCCCTGGCCGCGCTGCTCACCGTGGTGCCGCTGGTCGTCGCCTTCACTCTGCGCCCCGTGGTGCGCGCCGACACCGAGCGTATCCGGATCCGCAACCCGTTCCGGACGATCACGCTGCCGTGGACCGACGTCGCGGAGGTCCGGGCCGGGTACTCGACCGAGCTCCTCACGCGCGACGACGAGAAGTTCCAGCTCTGGTCCGTCCCGGTGTCGCTGCGGCAGCGCAAGAAGGCCGCCCGTCACCAGTCCCGGCAGTCGATGGACGACCCGTACCGCAGGACGTCCGTCACTGCCGACGTGCGCGACACGAAGGCGCGGACGGCGGCCGCCGACCAGGCGGTCGCCGACCTGAGGGCGCTGGCCGAGCGCGCGGGCGACAATCCCGCCGCCGAGGGCACCCTCAAGTCGGTGCGCTGGGCGTACGAGATCATCGCACCGGCCGTGGCGGGCGCGGTGCTGCTGGTCGTGCTGCTCGCGATCGGCTGACGGGCCCCTCGCGGCCCGGGCGTCCGTGTCCGGGCGGCAGACGCCCGGACACACCCGGGCACAGACCTCGGCTGCGGACGCCCCCGGCCACAGACGCCGGCCGCAGACCCCGGCCGCAGACGCCGCGGCCGGGGGATCACCGGTCCTTGAGCAGGGTCCACCACCAGGCGATGCTGGCGATCGGCAGAGGCTGGTCCGCTTCCCGCTCCTGGAAGGGGGAGGTGGCGCTGCCGGCGGGCAGGTCGGCGGGATTCTCCGGATTGACGTAGCGGTTGGTGGTGAGGGACCAGTCGTAGTCGGCGCGGATCCAGTGGTCGCAGTCCGCGATCCAGCGGTGGAGTTCCGGGCCGGCGTCGCGCAGGATCTGGTCGCGCAGGCGGAGGTAGAGGGTCATGGCGCGGGTGTGCATCATGGCGGTCGCGCTGACCGCTTCGGCGAGGGAGCACTTCTGCTCGTACGCGATCAGGTCGACGATGTTTCCGTATCCCTCTTGGCTGCGTTGGCGCTCCTTGTGGTAGGACACCAGGTCGTTCGACCAGCCGATGATCGAGGCGAAGACCTCGACGAACCCGCGGACGTCTTGGCGCTCGTAATCGGCCGCGGGGAGGTCGTATCCGTGGATGATCTCGCTGAGGGTCGAGAAGATCTTGACTGCGGAGGAGTCGAGCCGGACCGCCAGGTGGTCGGAGAGGGTGGGAATCCTTCCGTGGGCGCTGTTGGCGGCCATCCATACCTGGCCCTGGAGGTAGGCGCGGAATCCGGCGGCCCAGCGGGCGGTCTGCACGGGTGTGGTCAATTCGTCGAGCCGCAGGCGGAGCTCCAGCAGGGCGGCGCTGTAGCTGTCCTCGGTGACAGCGGCCCAGGGGACTTCGATGATGCGCTGGAGCTTGGTGATGATGAGCAGGGTGGCGTCCGGGGATGCCGAGACCGGCCCCTCGTCGCAGTACTCGTCGTCGAAGGCGAAGAGCCACATCAGGAAGTCCGAAGTCCACTGAAGGGCGGCGAGGCGCCCGGACGGTGCACCGCGGCTGGTTATCTCCCCGACGGAGATGCGCGTCAGCCGTTCGCGCTGCGCCCGGTCGGAGTACAGGCCGAACCGATCGAGCCAGGCAGCCGAGCGTTCGTCGATCTCACGCCAACTCGGGTGGATCCCCGACGGGAGTGGAACCCATAGCTGCGGGATCTTCGGTGCTGGAGCTGGGGAGGTCATCTACCACCCTTTCGAGTGCACTTTTCGATAGCGCTAAGTCCCGGAAGTTATCAAGCTGTCCGAGGAACAGGAACAGCCGTTTTCGGCCGGGATGGCCTGCGGACCGGTGCTCTTTCCCTCCTGGGGTCGGGCATTTCTGGCCATGTCTCCGGCGCCTGCGAAACCGTGCGGGTGGTGGATCGCGCCTCGTTCGCGAATGGTCTTTTTCGGCACGTAGTTGGCCCGAAAGTGACTCTTGCCGGATCGGGGCCGACCGATTCCGAGGTGGGCGAACAGGCCCCGCCGGCAACGGGTTTGTTCAACGGGCGGATGGGTGAAGCGAGTTGGAGGTGAAGGTGGAGGCCGGGTGTTCTCCGGGGCCGGGACCTTCTCCGGAACCGGGACCTTTTCCGCCAGGGGCCGGACCGTAGGGGCGGACGTCCGGCCCGGCGGGCTCGGGGACCGCGGTCCGCGGACCGGGACACCCGGATGCGCCGTGGGCATGCGGCCGTCCCGGGCGCGTGTCTGAATGATCAGGTGCGCAGTCGTGCGAGCCGTTCGGCGTCGCACCGTCCGTGGAGCGGCTCGCACACGCTTCCCCCGTGCTCGAAGAGGTGCTGGGCGCCCCGTTCGTCCTCGCCCGCGACGGCGCTGACGTGCACTGGCGCGAGCGCGGGTACGGGCAGATGATCCTGGCGGGCCCGAGGACGCCGACCGTGAAGACCTCCGGGGCGGACAGCACCTCCAGGACATCCGCGTGCCGGGTGACGAAGACGCCGAGGGGGGTGGCGAACACGGGCCGCTTCGCACGCAGCTCCCGGAAGAGCCCGGCCCTGTCCGTGGCCGTCTTCCGGCGGAGCAGGTCGATCCGCCGCGGTGCGTCCGACTCGGGGACCGCGTCGTACGCGGCGAGGAAGTCCAAGGTGATGACCGCCTGAGATGGGAGGGTGAGCGGCCCGGACACCGGCTTCACGTACCCGATGCGTACCTGATGCGTACCCGATGCGTACGTGAGCCGGTCCTTCCCCGGATCAGATCCCGGCCGCGGCCGCCAGGTCCCGCTTGATGCCGGACAGCAGCTCCGTGCCCTTCGCTCGGGCCGCGGGCAGTTCGGCCGCCGAGGCGACCGGCACCACGACCTCCAGGTAGCACTTGAGCTTCGGCTCGGTGCCGCTCGGGCGGACGATCACCCGGGCGCCCTCCAGGTGGTAGCGCAGCCCGTCGGTGGGCGGCAGGAGCGCGGTGCCGTGCGACAGGTCCTCGGCCGAGGTGACGGCCAGGCCCGCGAGTGCCGTCGGCGGCTGCTCGCGCAGGCGGCGCATGGCGTCCGCGATGACGGACAGGTCCTCCACCCGGACCGACAGCTGGTCGGTGGCGTGCAGCCCGTGCTCGACCGCGAGGTCGTCCAGCAGGTCGAGCAGCGTGCGGCCCTGTTCCTTGAGTACGGAGGCGAGTTCGGCGACCAGGAGCGCGGCCGTGATGCCGTCCTTGTCGCGGACGCCGTCCGGGTCGACGCAGTAGCCGAGCGCCTCCTCGTAGCCGTACCGCAGACCCTCCACGCGGGCGATCCACTTGAAGCCGGTGAGCGTCTCCTCGTAGCCGAGGCCCGCCTTCTCCGCGATCCGGCCGAGGAGGGACGAGGAAACGATCGACTCGGCGAGGACGCCGGTGACACCGCGTCCGACGAGGTGGGCGGCGAGCAGTGCGCCGACCTCGTCGCCGCGCAGCATCCGCCAGCCGCCGTCCGCCGCCGGGTCCGGGACGGCGACGGCGCAGCGGTCCGCGTCCGGGTCGTTGGCGATGATGATGTCCGGGTCCGAGCGGCGCGCGGTGGCGAACGCGAGATCCATCGCGCCGGGCTCCTCCGGATTGGGGAAGGCCACGGTGGGGAACGCGGGGTCGGGCTCGGCCTGTTCGGCGACGAGGACCGGGGCGGGGAAGCCGGCTCGGTCGAAGGCGGCGGTGAGCACGGACGTGCCGACGCCGTGCATGGCCGTGTAGACGACGCGGGCGGTGCGCGGCGAACCGTCGGCCAGTACCGCGTCCGTGCGTGCCAGGTAGGCGTCCAGGACCTCGTCGCCGAGGGTCTCCCAGCCGCTGTCGGGGCGGGGCACGGTGTCCAGTGGGCCGACCGCGGCGATGGCGGCGGCGATCTCGCCGTCGGCCGGCGGCACGATCTGCGAGCCGTCGCCGAGGTAGACCTTGTAGCCGTTGTCGCGCGGCGGGTTGTGGCTGGCGGTGACCTCGACGCCCGCGACGGCCCCCAGATGCCTTATGGCGTACGCCAGGACGGGGGTGGGGAGCGGGCGGGGGAGCACGGCTGCCCGCAGGCCGGCGCCGGTCATCACGGCGGCGGTGTCCCTGGCGAAGTCGGTGGACTTGTAGCGGGCGTCGTACCCGATCACGACGAGGCCGCCGTCCTGGCCCTGGTCCTTCAGGTACGCGGCGAGCCCGGCGGCGGCACGGATGACGACGGCGCGGTTCATCCGCATCGGGCCTGCGCCGATCTCACCGCGGAGTCCTGCGGTGCCGAACTGGAGCGTGCCGGCGAACCGTGCGCCGAGCTCGTCGAGGTCCTCGGCTTCGATGAGCTTGGCGAGCTCGTCGCGGGTCTCGGGGTCGGGGTCCTCGGCGAGCCAGGTCCTGGCCCGGGCGATGAGGTCCTGCTCCTGCTGCACGGTGGTCCGCCTTTCGGGGGGTGGGGTGCGGTGAGTCGAAGTGCGGTACGGGTGGGGTGCGGGTGGGGTGCGCCTGCGGTGGGTCTTGTCCCCTGCCCGCCCCTTCCCGTAACCGGGGCTCCGCCCCGGACCCCGCGCCTCGAACGCCGGCGAGGCTGGAAGGGGGGCTGTACCGCCGGACCCCGCGCCTCAAACGTCGGCGAGGCTGGAGGTGGGGGCTGCGCCCCAGTCCTCGCGCCCCCCGACACCGGCGAGGCTGGAGGTGGGGCAGTACCGCCCGGGCCTCGCGCCTCGAACGCGGCGGCGAGGACGGGACTCCGCGCCGAAGGGGCGAAACCCCAGCCCCGGCCCCCGGACGGCGTCCGGGGGACTGAGGAGTGCGGGCACGGGGCAGCGCCCCCGGAACGGCCGGAGCCTGGTCGGATCAGATCCGGTCCAGGACCCTCGCCAGCAGCGCTCCCATCCGGGTCGCCGAGTCGCGCCCCGCCTGCAGTACCTCTTCGTGGTTCAGCGGCTCCCCGCTCAGCCCCGCCGCCAGGTTCGTCACCAGGGAGATGCCCAGCACCTCCGCACCGGCCTCGCGGGCCGCGATGGCCTCCAGCACGGTGGACATGCCGACGAGGTCGCCGCCCATGACCCGGACCATGTTGATCTCGGCCGGGGTCTCGTAGTGCGGGCCGGGGAACTGCACGTACACGCCCTCTTCGAGGGTCTCGTCGATCTCCTTGCACAGCGCCCGCAGCCGCGGGGAGTACAGGTCGGTCAGGTCGACGAAGTTGGCGCCGATGATCGGCGACGCCGCCGTGAGGTTGATGTGGTCACTGATCAGGACCGGCTGCCCGGGGCGCATGCCCTCGCGCAGGCCGCCGCAGCCGTTGGTCAGCACGACGGTCTTGCAGCCCGCGGCGACGGCGGTACGCACTCCGTGCGCCACGGCTGCGACGCCACGTCCCTCGTAGTAGTGCGTACGGCCCAGGAAGACGAGGGCGCGCTTCTCGCCGATGCGGTACGAGCGGATCGTGCCGCCGTGACCCTCGACGGCAGGGGCCGGGAATCCGGGCAGGTCCGTGACCGGGAACTCGGCCTCCGGAGCACCGAGCGCATCGCCGGCCGGCGCCCAGCCGGACCCCATCACGAGGGCGACGTCGTGGGTCTCGGCACCGGTCAGCTCGCGCAGGCGGGCGGCGGCGTCGGCAGCGGCGGCGTGCGGGTCGCCCTGGATGTGGTCCGGAATAACTGATGCGTTCACGCGGATGAGCGTAACCGCTGATTCCCTACGCGCGTAGATGCTCCTGGACAGAGTCTCGCCGTGTTCGTTCGTGTGTTCCCACAGTCACCTGGCGATGATCATGCGAAAGAGCAGATCAGAGCTGCCCCGCGCAGCTCAGCAGGGGCGCTTGCGGAGTTCCATCACATAATCGTGCGGCGCGCCCGCGGAGTCGGCCGCGTCGGCCACCTCGCCCAGATAGCGGGCCGACGGCAGGCCGCCCTCGTATCCGTTCAGCACGTACATCCAGGCCGGCTCCTCGCCGTCCAGGGTGTGCACCCGGACCCGCATGCGGCGGTAGATGTCCAGGCCGACGCCCTCCCAGCGGTCCATGGAGTCCTCGTCCATCGGCGCCAGGTCGTACAGGGCCACGAAGACCTGGGAGCGCGGCGCCTCGACCACCGTGGCCAGCGCACCCTCCCAGCCCATCTGCTCGCCGCCGAACGTCAGCCGCCAGCCGTTCAGCCAGCCGGTACCGCGCAGCGGGGAGTGCGGTGCGCGGCGCGTCATCAGCCGCGCGTCGAGGTTGCCGGCGTACGCGGCGTAGAGCGACATGGGATCGAGGGTACGGGAGGTGGCACCGGGAGCGTCGATTCCTGAGAGGAACAACCCCGCCCGGGGGTCGGATGCACCGGCCGCTGCCCGTGTCCGCGGCGCTCCGGCGCACGTATGGAGGGCCCCGGGGCGAAGCACCTTGGCGCGTGCGGGACAATGAAGTACGTACTGCATTCCCCCGGGGCGGCCCCCCGGACCCCCGGCCGGGACAGCAGACGGCCGCGGGACGAGAAACGCGAGGCGGACTTTTCGTGACCCGGATCGTGATCATCGGCGGCGGACCCGGCGGGTACGAGGCGGCATTGGTGGGCGCCCAGCTCGGCGCGGAGGTGACCGTCGTCGACTGTGACGGCCTCGGCGGCGCGTCCGTGCTCACCGACTGCGTGCCCTCGAAGACCCTGATCGCGACGGCAGAGGTGATGACCACCTTCGACTCCTCGTACGAGGAGCTCGGCATCATCGTCGCGGACGACACGCCGCACATGGAGCAGGCGGCGCGTGTGGTCGGCGTCGACCTGGGCAAGGTCAACCGACGGGTGAAGCGCCTGGCGCTCGCCCAGTCCCACGACATCACCGCCTCCGTCACCCGGGCGGGCGCACGGGTGATGCGCGGGCGCGGCCGTCTGGAGGGCCTCCAGGCCGCCGACGGCTCCCGCCAGGTCGTCGTCACCGCGGCCGACGGCACGGAGGAGACGCTCACGGCGGACGCCGTGCTGATCGCCACCGGCGGCCACCCCCGGGAGATCCCGGACGCGCTCCCCGACGGTGAGCGGATCCTGAACTGGACCCAGGTCTACGACCTCGACGAGCTCCCCGAGGAGCTCATCGTGGTCGGCTCGGGTGTCACCGGCGCCGAGTTCGCCGGCGCCTACCAGGCCCTCGGCTCCCGCGTCACCCTCGTCTCCTCCCGCGACCGGGTGCTGCCGGGCGAGGACCCGGACGCGGCGGCCGTCCTGGAGGACGTCTTCCGGCGCCGCGGCATGAACGTGATGGCCCGCTCCCGCGCCCAGTCCGCCAAGCGGGTCGGCGACCGGGTCGAGGTGACCCTCGCCGACGGCCGGGTCATCACCGGCTCGCACTGCCTGATGGCGGTCGGCGCGATCCCGAACAGCGCCGGCATGGGCCTGGAGGACGCCGGGGTCCGGCTCAAGGACTCGGGCCACATCTGGACCGACAAGGTCTCCCGCACCAGCGCGCCCGGCGTCTACGCCGCCGGTGACGTCACCGGGATCTTCGCCCTCGCGTCGGTCGCCGCCATGCAGGGCCGGATCGCGATGTACCACTTCCTCGGTGACGCGGTGGCCCCGCTGAACCTGAAGACGGTCTCCTCGAACGTCTTCACCGATCCCGAGATCGCCACGGTCGGCTACAGCCAGGCCGACGTCGACGCCGGCAAGATCGACGCCCGGGTCGTCAAGCTCCCGCTGCTGCGCAACCCCCGCGCCAAGATGCAGGGCATCCGCGACGGCTTCGTCAAGATCTTCTGCCGTCCCGGAACCGGCATCGTGGTCGGCGGCTGCGTCGTCGCGCCGAAGGCGAGCGAGCTGATCCACCCCATCTCGATCGCGGTCGACAACAATCTGACCGTGGAACAGATCGCAAACGCCTTCACTGTGTATCCCTCCCTGTCGGGATCGATCGCGGAAGTGGCCCGTCAGTTGCACACCCGGAAGCAGGCGGGCGAGGGGTAACCACCTCCGGGGGAGCCCCGGGAACCCGGCATTCCCCGGCAACCCCCGGCAACTCAGGCGGTCCGTTGACCGCCGCTCGATCAGTACGGAACAACAACGGGGCCGCCTATACCACTTGGCGGCCCCTTGTATGTACAACTTCTGTTA
Organism: Streptomyces sp. NPDC002809; assembly: GCF_040295435.1. NCBI lineage: Bacteria > Bacillati > Actinomycetota > Actinomycetes > Kitasatosporales > Streptomycetaceae > Streptomyces > Streptomyces sp. NPDC002809. The sequence continues at coordinate 232,084 of NZ_JBEOVJ010000003.1, read as the reverse complement.
TTCGGCGCAAACAGCTGAAAACGCTCGGGCGGTCACGTTACTGTCAGTTCTGTGTTCGCTGCAGAACGTCGTCAGTTGATCCTCGAAATGGTGCGTGCCAACGGGGCGGTATCGCTCCGTGAGCTCGCCCGCGTCGTCCAGACCTCCGAAGTGACCGTACGGCGGGACGTGCGGGCACTGGAGGCAGAAGGACTCCTCGACCGCCGGCACGGCGGTGCGGTCTTGCCGGGCGGTTTTACGCGGGAGTCCGGCTTTCCACAGAAATCCCATCTCGCCACCGCGGAGAAAACGGCCATCGCCGACCTGGCCGCCGGTCTCGTCGAAGAGGGCGAGGCCATCGTGGTCGGCGCCGGTACGACCACGCAGGAGCTGGCCCGCCGGCTCGCGCGGGTCCCCGGTCTGACCGTGGTCACCAACTCACTGCTCGTCGCCCAGGCGTTGGCCCATGCCAACCGGGTGGAAGTGGTGATGACCGGGGGCACCCTGCGCGGCTCCAACTACGCCCTGGTGGGCAGCGGGGCCGAGCAGTCGCTCCAGGGGCTGCGGGTCTCGCGCGCCTTCCTGTCCGGGAGCGGGCTCACCGCCGAACGCGGACTCTCCACGTCCAACATGCTCTCCGCGAGTGTGGACCGGGCGCTGGTGCAGGCCGCGGGGGAGGTGGTGGTCCTCGCCGACCACACCAAGCTCGGCTCCGACACCATGTTCCAGACCGTGCCGACGGACCTCATCACCCGTCTGGTGACCGACGAACCGGCCGCGCACGACGACCGGGCGGCCGCGGAGCTGCAGGCCCTGGCGGACCAGGGCGTGCAGATCGCGGTTGCGGGCGCCGGAGGCGGCCCCGCCTCGGCCGACCCCGCGCCACCCGGCAGGTCCGCCCGCCGCGACATGCCCCTGCCGGGGCAGCGGCGGACGCACGCGCAGCAGGTGCGGGGGGCGGCGGTGCTGGCGGAGCAGGGCGGTCAGGCGGACCGGGCGAGAGTGGCGGACCTGCGCCGCAGGTAGCGGGTTTCGGGGGCGCAGCCCCCCGGGCTGTGTTCGGTCCGGGCCTGCGCTCGTCAGTCGCCGGAGGGGCTTGAGCTGTCCGGGCCTGCGTTCGTCGGTCGGCGGTGGGGTTCGATCTGTCCGGGCCTGCGCTCGTCAGTCGCCGGAGGGGACTGTATGCCCGGGGTTCGGCCGCCCCTTCAGGCCCTGCAGCGTCAGCGTCAGCAACCGCTCCGCCAGCTCCGGATCGTCCGGCGACTGCTCGGCGGCCAGCGCGATCGCGTTCGTCAGCTGCATCAGGTCGTCGATGGACACGTCGGCCCGCACGGCCCCGCTCGTCTGCGCCCGGCGCAGCAGCACCGAACCCGCCTCGCGCAACGGCACATTGCACGGCGAAAGAGCCGAGGTCTCGTCGCGGCACGTCGACATGAGCGCCTGGGCCAGCCCCCGGTACTCACCCGCATGAGTGATGAGCGCGCCCAGCCACTCCACCAGGCCGGTGCACGGCTGCTCCGCCTCGGCCAGTTCGCGGGAGCGGGTGATCAGGGAGGCCACCGCCTCCTGGAAGACCGCGCTCATCAGTGCGTGCCGGGTCGGGAAGTGCCGATACAGCGTGCCGATGCCCACGCCCGCCCGCCGCGCGACGTCCTCCAGGGACGCGTCGGTGCCGTGCTCGGCGAAGGAGTCGCGGGCCTCGGTGAGCAGCCGGTCGTAGTTGCGGCGCGCGTCGGCGCGCATGGGCTTGTCCGGCGTGCGGACCGGTGTCCGTGCCGTACTCGTCGCCATTGCGCAGTCCTCCCTGTGTCCGCCCTGGGGTCCAGGATGCCATCGTGCAACCGGAGTCGCCCTCCGTAACATCGAACGGCCGGACTGTGACCAGAAATGACCGGCGCCCCGGTCACGTCCGAGGACATGAGCGGGGCGCCGGTGGAACAGGTGTCGCGAGGATCAGTCCTTGATCTCGCAGATGACGGCACCGGAGGAGACCGAGGTGCCGACCTCGGCGGCGAGACCCTTGACCGTGCCGGCACGGTGGGCGTTGAGCGGCTGCTCCATCTTCATGGCCTCAAGGACGACGATCAGATCGCCCTCCTTGACCTCCTGGCCCTCCTCCACGGCGATCTTCACGATCGTGCCCTGCATCGGGGAGGCGAGGGTGTCGCCGGAGGCTGCGGAGCCGGACTTCTTCGCCGCGCGGCGCTTGGGCTTGGCGCCCGCCGCGAGGCCCGTACGGGCCAGGCTCATGCCCAGCGACGAGGGCAGGGAGACCTCGAGACGCTTGCCGCCGACCTCGACGACGACCGTCTCGCGGCCGGACTCCTCGTCCGCGTCCGCGTCGGCGGGAGCGGCGAACGGCTTGATCTCGTTGACGAACTCCGTCTCGATCCAGCGGGTGTGGATGCGGAACGGGGCGGAGGTGAACGCCGGGTCGACGACGACCGCGCGGTGGAAGGGGATGGCGGTGGCCATGCCCTCGACGTTGAACTCGGCCAGCGCGCGGGCCGCGCGCTGCAGCGCCTGCTCACGCGTCGCACCGGTCACGACCAGCTTGGCGAGCAGGGAGTCCCAGGCCGGGCCGATGACCGAGCCGGACTCCACGCCCGCGTCGAGGCGGACGCCGGGGCCGGTCGGCGGGGCGAAGACCGTGACGGTGCCGGGGGCGGGCAGGAAGCCGCGGCCCGGGTCCTCGCCGTTGATCCGGAACTCGAAGGAGTGGCCGCGCACCGCCGGGTCGTCGTAACCCAGCTCCTCGCCGTCGGCGATACGGAACATCTCGCGCACGAGGTCGAGGCCGGTGACCTCCTCGGTGACCGGGTGCTCCACCTGGAGGCGGGTGTTCACCTCCAGGAAGGAGATCGTGCCGTCCGTGCCGACCAGGAACTCGACCGTGCCGGCGCCGACGTAGCCGGCCTCCTTCAGGATCGCCTTGGACGCCGCGTACAGCTCCGCGTTCTGCGCCTCGGACAGGAACGGGGCCGGGGCTTCCTCGACCAGCTTCTGGTGGCGGCGCTGGAGCGAGCAGTCACGGGTGGAGACGACGACCACGTTGCCGTGGGTGTCGGCCAGGCACTGGGTCTCCACGTGCCGCGGCTTGTCGAGGTAGCGCTCAACGAAGCACTCCCCGCGCCCGAACGCGGCGACGGCCTCACGGACCGCGGAGTCGTACAGCTCCGGGATCTCCTCCAGCGTGCGCGCGACCTTCAGCCCGCGCCCGCCACCGCCGAACGCGGCCTTGATCGCGATCGGCAGCCCGTGCTCCTCGGCGAAGGCGACGACCTCGGCGGAACCCTCGACCGGGTCCGGGGTGCCCGCGACGAGCGGGGCGCCGGCGCGCTGGGCGATGTGACGGGCCGCGACCTTGTCACCGAGGTCCCGGATCGCCTGCGGCGGCGGGCCGATCCAGGTGAGACCGGCGTCGAGCACGGCCTGGGCGAACTCGGCGTTCTCCGACAGGAACCCGTAACCCGGGTGGATCGCGTCCGCCCCGGAGTCCTTGGCCGCCTGGAGCACCTTGGCCATGTCCAGATAGCTGGCGGCCGGGGTGTCACCGCCCAGAGCGAATGCCTCGTCGGCCGCACGCACATGCAGAGCGTCGCGGTCCGGGTCTGCGTAGACGGCCACGCTCCCGATTCCCGCGTCCCGGCAAGCACGGGCAACACGGACAGCAATTTCGCCACGGTTGGCGATGAGCACCTTGCGCACGATGGCTCCCTCCTTGAAACAAGCTGAGTTTAGGGACAACCGACACGGCCTTACGACCCGTCCCCAATGGTGAGCTTGCCCACACGGAGTGTGATTCGAGGCTTGCTCGAGTCGCGAAATCCCTTGTGGCACCACGGTACGCCGGGAACCATGACCGCACAGTAGCCACGAGGTGTGGTCCAGGTCTCTGTCGGACCGGGCTGCGACTTCCCGTGTTTCTTTGTGGACTTCCTACTAAGGGGCGCGTGATTCTTTGCCCGACGCACGAGGGCGCGCACAAGGGGGGCGCGAAGCCGGGGCGGGCGGGCGCGCGAAGGGCGCGCCGAACCCCTTGTCCGGAGCATTACCCGTTAGTAGGGTCCGCGCTATCGCACGTACTGCAGGTAACAGGGGGTGAGCACCGTGGTGCGCAGGCCGGTGGCTTTCATAGCCGCGCTCGTGTTGTTCGCGGAAGCCGTGGGCATCGTGATCATCAATGTGGTCCTGGGAACGGTCGTGAAGAACCAGGACATGTCCCTGGCCGGCACGGACCCCGGCGTCATGTCCAAGGGGACCTGGGCGCTGGGCGGCATCTCGGGACTGTTCCTGGTGCTGTGCGGCGTGCTGCTCCTGCTGGCCGGCATCCGTGACCGGGCCCCCGGCCGTGCCGCCCGGACCGTGCTCATCTCCTGTGCCGTCATCCACGGGGTGCTGGGCGCCCTGACGGTGGGTCTGGTGGGCTGGTCCGCGTTCGCGGTCATGATGGTGGTGCTCGGCCTCGTCGTGTGGACCCTGGTGGCGTACGGCCCCGCCGACCGGCGACCGGCCACCGCTGTCGAGCCCGAGCAGCCGACGGCCCCGGCCCCTGCCTGACCGGCAGGGCACGCCCCGGTCCCGGAGGCCCCGGTCCCGGAGGTCTCAGACCCAGAGGTCGGTGACCTGGACCCCCAGCTCGCCCAGCAGCCGCCGCAGCAACGGCAGCGAGAGGCCGATGACGTTGCCCGGGTCGCCGTCGATGGAGTCCACGAACGGCGCCGAGCGCCCGTCGAGGGTGAAGGCTCCCGCGACGTGGAGCGGTTCGCCGGAGGCCACGTAGGCGGCGACCTCGGCGTCCGACGGCTCACCGAAGCGCACCGTCGTGGACGCGGTCGCGGAGGCGGTGCGCCCGCTCTCGGTGTCGATCACGCTGTGACCGGTCTGCAGGACCCCGGAGCGCCCCCGCATGGACTTCCAGCGGGCCGTGGCCTCCTCGGCGTCGGCGGGCTTGCCGAGCGCCTCACCGTCCAGTTCGAGCACCGAGTCGCACCCGATGACCAGCGCTCCCGCGGCCTCCGGCCGCCCGGCCACCGCCGCGGCCTTGGCCCGTGCCAGCACGAGCGCGAGCTCCGCCGGAGTCGGGGCGCTCAACGCGTCCTCGTCGACCCCGCTGACGATCACCTCGGGCGCGAACCCGGCCTGCCGCAGCAGACCGAGACGGGCGGGGGACTGCGAGGCGAGCACGAGACGGCGGCGAGCGGGATCAGTCATGGGCGCCATCGTACAAATCAGCCGGTGCGGCGAGGACCGCACCCGGGAACGCCGGCCGCCGCTGCCGTCACCGAGTCCCGAGCGCGATCATCGCGACCACCATGGCGAGCGCGAGCACCAGCCACGCGCGCCGCATCATGTCCTGGGCGTCGCGCAGTTCCTTCGGCGGCTTGTTCTCGGGGTCGGACCACAACATGATCCGATCCTGCTGCGGGCATCGCCGTCACGCCTGAGTACCCGTACTCAGCCGCCCTGGTGCTTACGGACCAGATCCTTCCGGTGCACGCCGGAGGCCCGGACCCACAAGGGATCCGGGCCTCCGGCGACACTCCGTGACTAACCGGGCCAGTACGTACGCGCCCAGGCGCGCGGCCCCGGCAGATGGCGTCCGCGCCGGGCCAGACGGCCCGGGTCGGACCACTGTGCGGGCAGCTCCGGTGCACCGGACGACACGGCGGCCGCCGCGGCGGCGCGCGCCTGGACCACCGCCAGGGCGGCGGCCAGCTCCTCCGGGGTCGGGTTGCCCCTTACGACCTTGATCATGGCCAGGACCCTTTCTAGAGGGGGATGTTGCCGTGCTTCTTCGGGGGCAGCGACTCCCGCTTCGTCCGCAGCTGCCGCAGCCCCTTGACCACCTGCGCCCGGGTCTCGTGCGGCATGATCACCGCGTCGACGTAACCGCGCTCGGCCGCCACGTACGGGTTCAGGAGCGCGTCCTCGTAGTCCGCCATCAGTTCGGCGCGGGTCGCCTCCTGGTCCTCGGCGGCGGCGATCGTACGGCGGTGCAGGATGTTGACGGCGCCCTGGGCGCCCATGACGGCGATCTGGGCGGTCGGCCAGGCGACGTTGATGTCGGCGCCCAGGTGCTTGGAGCCCATGACGTCGTACGCGCCGCCGAACGCCTTGCGGGTGATCACCGTGATCAGCGGGACGGTCGCCTCCGCGTACGCGTAGATCAGCTTGGCGCCGCGGCGGATGATGCCGCCGTACTCCTGGTCGACACCCGGCAGGAAGCCCGGCACGTCGACGAAGGTCAGCACGGGCACGTTGAACGCGTCGCACGTGCGGACGAACCGTGCGGCCTTCTCGCTCGCGTTGATGTCCAGGCAACCGGCGAACTGCATCGGCTGGTTGGCGACGATGCCGACCGGATGGCCCTCCACCCGGCCGAAGCCGGTGAGGATGTTCGGCGCGAACAGGGCCTGGGTCTCCAGGAACTCGCCGTCGTCCAGCACGTGCTCGATCGCGGTGTGCATGTCGTACGGCTGGTTCGCCGAGTCCGGGATGAGCGTGTCGAGCTCGCGGTCCTCGTCGCTGACCGCCAGGTCAGCCTCCTCCGGGAAGGCCGGGGCCTCGGAGAGGTTGTTCGACGGCAGGTACGACAGCAGCGACTTGACGTACTCGATGGCGTCCTTCTCGTCACCCGCCATGTGGTGCGCCACACCCGAGGTGGTGTTGTGCGTACGGGCACCGCCGAGCTCCTCGAAGCCGACGTCCTCACCGGTGACCGTCTTGATGACGTCGGGTCCCGTGATGAACATGTGCGAGGTCTGGTCGACCATGACCGTGAAGTCGGTGATCGCGGGGGAGTAGACCGCGCCGCCCGCGCACGGTCCGACGATCAGCGAGATCTGCGGGACGACACCCGAGGCGTGCACGTTGCGGCGGAAGATCTCCGCGAAGAGGCCCAGCGCCGCGACACCCTCCTGGATGCGGGCACCGCCGCCGTCGTTGATGCCGATGACCGGACAGCCGGTCTTCAGCGCGAAGTCCATCACCTTGACGATCTTCTCACCGTAGACCTCGCCGAGCGAGCCGCCGAAGATGGTGAAGTCCTGCGAGTAGACGCAGACGGGACGGCCGTCGACCGTGCCGTACCCGGTGACGACACCGTCTCCGTACGGCCGGTTCTTCTCGATCCCGAAGTTCGTCGACCGGTGCCGGGCGAACTCGTCCAGCTCCACGAAGGAACCCTCGTCGAGCAGGAGATCGACGCGCTCGCGCGCGGTCAACTTGCCCTTCGCGTGCTGCTTTTCCACCGCGCGTGCGGAGCCCGCGTGGGTCGCCTCGTCGATACGGCGCTGCAGGTCCGCGAGCTTGCCCGCGGTGGTGTGGATGTCGATCTCTTCCGGCTCGGACATCGGGTGGCGGCTCCCTGCCTGGTCACGGGGACGACTGTGCTGCTGATCAGCGGATGAAGGGCTGACGGCACGCAGCACCGAACGGCTACTGCCCCGTAGCGTATCGGCGCGGATACGGTTCGGCAGTGCGTCGTTTGACACACCTAGGCTGGGTTGCATGACACCTTCGGATGCGCCACAGAGCCGTTGGTCGGACCTGGACCGGCCGCCCCTGAACGTCCCCGCGCTGCGCCGCGGACTGCTGGTACCGGGCGGGCTGTGGACCGCTCTCGACGTCGTCGCCGCCACCGGCTCCACCAACTCCGATCTCGCGGGCCGCGCGGCCTCCCTCGCCGAGGGCACCGTCCTGGTCGCCGAGGAGCAGACCGCCGGCCGGGGCCGCCTGGACCGCACCTGGACGGCGCCGGCCCGCTCCGGCCTGTTCTTCTCCGTCTACCTGACGCCGGGCCCGGTTCCCGTGCAGCGGTGGGGCTGGCTTCCGCTCCTCGCCGGGGTCGCGGCGGCGACCGGCCTGGCGCGGGCGGCGGGCGTCGACACGGCGCTGAAGTGGCCCAACGACCTGCTGGTCACGGTCGACGGGGAGGAGCGCAAGACGGGCGGCATCCTCGCCGAGCGGGCCGGCGACGGCGTCGTCATCGGCATCGGCCTCAACGTCTCCCTGCGGGCCGACGAGCTGCCCGCCCCCACCGCCGCCTCGCTCGCCCTCGCCGGAGCGGTCTCCACCGACCGCGAGACACTGCTGCGGGGCGTACTGCGCTCACTGGAGCACTGGTACGGACAGTGGCGCGCGGCCGACGGCGACGCGGCCGCCGGCGGGCTCCAGGAGGCGTACGCGGCGGGCTGCGCGACGCTCGGCCGGAAGGTGCGGGCCCAGCTGCCAGGCAACCGGACGCTCACCGGTGAGGCGGTGGCGATCGACGGGGACGGCCGGCTGGTCCTGTCCTCGGACGACGGACTGCGGAAGCCGGTATCGGCGGGTGACATCGTGCACCTGCGCGGTGCGGAGGGCGGACTGACCTGAGGGCCGCCCGCGGCGCGGATACCGTCCGGTGACGTCCGGGGACCCCGTTCGGATCAGGCCGGGCTCCCGCGGTACGGCATGATCCGAACGAAACGCCCTGGACGACGTGAGGTAGGGCACACCTGCCGTATCGTTGAGGCGATCCACCGACAGATCGGCAGGGCAGTGCGCAGGGAACGGGCAGGAGGCGGCTGGTGACCGTCGACGACACGACCTCCGGCGCGGGCGAAGAGCCCCCGTCGGACTCCTCGGTCCACGCGACACCGCATCACGAAGTCGACCACACGGCCGAACCGACCGACGATCCCCTGGCGATCCGGCTGGAACAGCTGATCCTGGGGGCCGACCGGCGCTACACCCCGTTCCAGGCCGCCCGCACCGCGGGCGTCTCCATGGATCTGGCGTCCCGGTTCTGGCGGGCCATGGGATTCGCCGACATCGGCCAGGCCAAGGCGCTGACCGAGGCCGACGTGCTGGCTCTGCGGCGGCTGTCCGGTCTGGTCGAGGCGGGGCTGCTCAGCGAGCCGATGGCGATCCAGGTGGCCCGGTCGACCGGGCAGACCACCGCCCGGCTGGCGGAATGGCAGATCGATTCCTTCCTGGAGGGCCTCACCGAGCCGCCCGAGCCGGGAATGACCCGTACCGAGGTCACGTACCCCCTGATCGAACTGCTCCTGCCGGAGCTGGAGGAGTTCCTGGTGTACGTGTGGCGGCGCCAGCTCGCCGCCGCCACCGGCCGGGTCGTGCAGGCCGCGGACGACGAGGAGATGGTGGACCGGCGCCTGGCCGTCGGCTTCGCCGACCTCGTCGGGTTCACCCGGCTCACCCGTCGCCTGGAGGAGGAGGAGCTCGGCGAACTCGTCGAGTCCTTCGAGACCACCTGCGCCGACCTCGTCGCCGCGCACGGCGGCCGGCTGATCAAGACCCTGGGTGACGAGGTCCTCTTCGCAGCCGACGACGCGGGCACCGCGTCCGAGATCGCGCTGCGCCTCATCGAGGCGATGACCCTGGACGAGACGATGCCGGCGCTGCGCGTCGGCATCGCGTTCGGCACCGTCACCACCCGGATGGGCGATGTCTTCGGCACCACGGTGAACCTCGCCAGCCGGCTGACCTCGATAGCGCCGAAGGACGCCGTCCTGGTGGACGGGGCGTTCGCCAAGGAGCTGACCCGTACCGGCGACGCCCCCGTCTCCGAGGCCCGGGCCGCGGAGGAGGCCGCGGCCGCCGCGCGCGCCGAGAAGGAGGGCGTGGACGGCGAGGAGCCGGCTCCCGCACCCAGGTACCGCTACGGGCTGCAGCCGATGTGGCAGCGCCCGGTGCGTGGCCTGGGCATCGTCGAACCGTGGCTGCTGGCCCGTCGCGGCACGTCCTGACCGGTCCCGGGTCGCCGGGCCGGCTTGTCGTGGCAGTCCCCGGGTCGGCGGGCCGACGTGTGCTGAGGGATCCCTGATTGCCCGGCCGGGCGCGTTCCGACCGGTCCCCGGTCGGCGGGGCGGCTTGTCGTGACAGTTCCCGGGTCGGCGGGCCGAGTGCCCTGGCCGGTCCCCGATTGCCCGGCCGGTGCCTTCTGACCGGCTCGACAGCCCACTGCCCTCCCGCCCGGGGAGAGCTCTAGGATCCCTCCGGTAACGCTCGTTAACCGGAGGGGTGCAGTCATGACCGTCACGTCCGAGCAGCGGTTCGGGGAGTTCGTCGTCGTACGGGGCCACGAGGGCCTGGAACACGTTGCCGAGCTGGTTCTCGACCGGCCCAAGGCGATGAACGCCGTGTCCACGGACATGGCGCGCTCGATCGGCGCAGCCTGTGCCGCGCTCGCCGCCGACCCGGACGTCCGGGTCACCGTCCTCACCTCCAGCCATGAGCGGGCCTTCTGCGTCGGCGCGGACCTCAAGGAGCGCAACTCCTTCACCGACGCGGACCTGGTGCGCCAGCGGCCCACGGCACGCGCCGCCTACACCGGGGTCCTCGAACTGCCGATGCCGACGATCGCCGCGGTGCACGGCTTCGCGCTCGGCGGCGGGTTCGAGCTGGCCCTGTCCTGCGACCTGATCGTCGCCGACCGGACGGCCCTGGTGGGCCTCCCCGAGGTCTCGGTCGGGGTCATCCCGGGCGGTGGCGGCACCCAGCTGCTGCCGCGCCGGATCGGAGCGGCGCGCGCCGCCGAGCTGATCTTCACCGCCCGCCGGGTGGAGGCGGCCGAGGCGCGGGAGCTGGGGCTGGTCGACGAGCTGGTGGCGGAGGGCGAGGACCGGGCCGAGGCGCTCGCGCTGGCCGGCCGGATCGCGGCGAACTCCCCGGTGGGGCTGCGGGCGGCCAAGCGGGCGCTGCGGCTCGGCCACGGGCTCGATCTGCGGGCCGGCCTCGAGGTCGAGGACTCCGCGTGGCGGGCGGTGGCCTTCTCCGGCGACCGGGCGGAGGGCGTGGCGGCGTTCAACGAGAAGCGGAAGGCGAACTGGCCCGGGGAATGACACGAACATGACTCTGGGTGTCTGATCTGCGACGCACCGCGCATAAGTCGAGCCCTGAACTGATCAAATCACCGCAAATCTACATAAGCTGGTGCGATGGGTGGTGATGATGCGCGGCTGCGGGCCGTGGTTTCGCTTGCGCAGGCGATGGCGGCGGCGCACACCCCGCGGGGGTGCTGGCGAGCGGCCGCGCTGGGGGCGTGCGAGGCGTTGGGCGGCAGCTTCGCCGCGTTGTCGGTCTGGGAGCGCGGGCGCGGGCGGCTGCGGGTGCTGGTCAACGCGGGCGAGCGGGCCGAGGGGGAGGAGGAGTTCCCCGACGAGGAGACGTACCCGGTGCATCAGTTCCCGGAGATCACCGAGTTCCTGCATGAGCGGTGGGCCGGGGGCGGTGAGCCGGACGCCTGGGTGGAGACGGCCGACGGTCCCTTGGAGCCGGAGTCCGGGGGCGCGGGTGTGCAGGGGGTGCACGGTTACGGGCGCGCCTACTGCCATCAGCGGGTGGCGGCGCTGCGCCGGCGCGGGCGCGGCTGCTGCGTGGTCGCGCCGATTGTGCTGCACGGGCGGGCCTGGGGTGAGCTCTATGTGGCGCGACCGGTGGGGGAGTCGGTGTTCGGCCGTCGGGACGCGGACTTCGCCACCGTGCTGGCCGCCGTCGTGGCTGCCGGGATCTCCCAGACGGAGCGCCTGGAGGAGGTGCGCAAGCTCGCCTTCACCGATCCGCTGACCGGCCTCGCCAACCGGCGGGCGGTCGACATGCGGCTGGACGAGGCGGTGGAGCGGCACCGGGAGGACGGTTCGGTGGTGAGCCTGGTCGTCTGCGATCTGAACGGCCTGAAGTGGGTCAACGACACGCACGGGCATGCCGTCGGCGACCGGCTGCTGGAACGTTTCGGCTCCGTCCTGTCCCGGTGCGGGGCCATGCTGCCGGGGGCGCTGGCGGCCCGGCTCGGCGGGGACGAGTTCTGTTTGCTGGCCCTGGGCCCCGGGGCGGACGAGGTGATCGCGGTGGCCACGGAGCTCTGCGAGCGGGCCGCCGAGCTGGAGTTCGGCAACGGGGTCGCCTGCGGGATCGCGTCCACCGGGGACCCGATCGGTCCGGTGGTCTCCGCGCGGCGGCTCTTCCGCCTCGCGGACGCGGCCCAGTACCGGGCGAAGGCGGCCCGCTCCGTGAAGCCCGTGGTGGCGGGGCGTGACGGCGAGGTCATCCGGCTCGCCGACTCCCCGCCCAAGTCCGCCCACGACCGTCGCCGCCTGCGGGGAGCCGTCCCGGAAGTGACGGATGAGGTAAGGGGTCAACCCGGCGACCACTAGTGACATGAAGGGTTTCAGTCCGTACGCTTCTGAATATGGATATGCATACAGTCGTGGTGGGGACGTCCGGTACCACCGCTCAGGACGTCATCGCCGTGGCCCGCGGCAACGCCCGTGTCGAGCTCTCCGCGGCCGCGGTGAGCGCCCTGGCCGCCGCCCGCGAGATCGTCGACGCGCTCGCCGCCAAGCCCGAGCCGGTCTACGGCGTCTCCACCGGGTTCGGCGCCCTGGCCAGCCGCCACATCGGCCCGGAGCTCCGCGCTCAGCTCCAGCGCAACATCGTCCGCTCGCACGCGGCCGGCATGGGCCCGCGGGTCGAGCGCGAGGTCGTCAGGGCGCTGATGTTCCTCCGGCTGAAGACGGTCGCCTCCGGACACACGGGCGTGCGGCCCGAGGTCGCCCGGACCATGGCGGACGTACTCAACGCCGGGATCACACCCGTCGTTCACGAGTACGGTTCCCTCGGCTGCTCCGGTGACCTGGCACCGCTCTCGCACTGCGCCCTGACCCTCATGGGTGAAGGCGACGCGGAGGGCCCCGACGGGACCGTCCGCCCGGCCGGTGAGCTCCTCGCCGCCCACGGCATCACCCCGGTCGAGCTCCGAGAGAAGGAGGGCCTCGCCCTCCTCAACGGCACCGACGGCATGCTCGGCATGCTCGTGATGGCCCTCGCCGACCTGCGCAGCCTCTACACCTCGGCCGACATCACCGCGGCCCTCTCCCTGGAGGCACTGCTCGGCACGGACAAGGTCCTCGCCCCCGAGCTGCACGCCATCCGCCCGCACCCCGGCCAGGGCGCCAGCGCCGACAACATGCTGCGGGTGCTCGCCGGTTCGGGTCTGACCGGTCACCACCAGGACGACGCGCCGCGCGTCCAGGACGCCTACTCCGTGCGCTGCGCGCCCCAGGTCAACGGCGCGGGCCGCGACACCCTCGCGTACGCCGCGACCGTCGCCGACCGCGAACTGGCCTCCTCCGTCGACAACCCGGTGGTGCTCCCCGACGGGCGGGTCGAGTCCAACGGCAACTTCCACGGGGCGCCGGTCGCGTACGTCCTGGACTTCCTGGCCATCGTCGCCGCCGACCTCGGTTCGATCACCGAGCGCCGCACCGACCGGCTGCTGGACAAGAACCGTTCGCACGGGCTGCCGCCGTTCCTCGCCGACGACGCCGGTGTCGACTCCGGCCTGATGATCGCCCAGTACACCCAGGCCGCCCTGGTCAGCGAGATGAAGCGGCTCGCCGTCCCCGCCTCCGCCGACTCGATCCCGTCCTCCGCGATGCAGGAGGACCACGTGTCGATGGGCTGGTCGGCCGCGCGCAAGCTCCGTACCGCCGTCGACAACCTCGCGCGGATCGTCGCCGTCGAGCTGTACGCGGCGACCCGCGCCGTCGAGCTGCGCGCCGCGCAGGGTCTGACCCCGGCCCCCGCCTCGCTCGCCGCCATCGAGGCGCTGCGGGCGGCGGGCGTCGAGGGCCCCGGCCCGGACCGCTTCCTGTCGCCGGACCTGGCCGCGGCGGACGCCTTCGTCCGGGCGGGCAAGCTCGTCGCGGCGGTCGAGCCGGTCACGGGTCCGCTGGCCTGACCACGGCCGCATACGCGCGGCAGCGGCCACCGGGCGGACCCGGTGGCCGCTGCCGCGTATGCGGCCCTCAGAGGGCCGGCTGCGGACCTCCGCGACGGCCCGAGTAGGCGACGAAGCCGGCCCCGATGCCCAGAAGTGCCATGCCGCCGACGAGATAGGGCGTCGTGTCGATCCCCGTCCCGGTCTCGGCGAGCGTGGTGGGGCCCAGCTCCGAACCGGATGCGGCGGCGCTGTGGCCCGTCGTGTCCGGTGGGGGAGCCGCATCGCCCGCGTTGGCGGACGGGACGAACCACAAGGCGCACAACAGCGTTCCCGCGGCGGTGGCGGTCATGAGCGGGCGGCGGGTGATGGCCACGGAATCGATCCCCCTCGGGGCAGCCGTAAGAGAGAGGGCTCCCCGAATGCCGGGGCCCCTCAGGCCTGTTGCACCGATGCTAATGAACGCAGCGGGTCGCGGGAAAGCCGTGGAGGCCGGGAGTTCGGGCCGGCCGTCACAGGGGGCGGCTCCGCGCGCCTGTGCACGCGCGTCCGCGGCGCCGCCGCCGATCAGCAACTCCCCCACGGCCCCGAAGGCGTGGCGGGGAACCCCTTCGCTTCGCCTCGGTCCTCCGCGCTGCGGCTGCACGCACCCGGGCCCGCTCCTTCTTCCGCCCTCCATGTGCCGGTCTGCCTTACGCTCCGCAGCATGAGCACTTCTGAGTCATCACGATTCGTTCGCCTTCGTGTCGAAATGGTGGTGGAGATCACGGACGCCGACGCCCTGAGCGGGACCGCGCTGGAAAGCCTCGCGGCCGAGTACGGGGAGCCCGGCGGCGAGTCCGCCGAAGAACGTACGCATGCCGAGACCGCGGTACGGGAAGACGGTGCGGAGGCCCTCGCCTCGCTGATCGACCCGTTCGACCTGGTCGGGGAGGTGCCCGGGGTCGAGCTGGCGCAGGCCTCCTGGAGCAGCGAGACCATCGACTACGACCCGGACGACCCGGACGGATGGGATCTCGATGACGACCAGGACGACGACGGCGACGAGAGCACCTCCGGCGTCCCGCACAATGGGGAGAAGGACGGCAGCACGGAACGGCGGGTCTAGCGGGTGGGAACACCGGCCCCGGCCCGCTTCCGGCGGGCCGGGGCCGGTCTGCGTGAGCAGCCGGTGGATACGGATCCCGGACGTGCTGTACAACCGGTTCGTGTACCGGCGGACACATAGGTGATGAACAGCGGGAACCACGGCTGTCACCACCGCGTCGATGAGTGGTGTTCCCCACATCTGAGGCAGATATGGAACCGGGCACCCGTTCAGGGTGTTCTTGGAACATTGACGAGGTATCGCCGGTCGACGGCCTTGCTCGGGGTTTTGGGGATTTCGGCAACGATGGAGAAGCGTGTGATGACGGACAGCAAACGGCGCAGGGGCCTCATGGCCGCGTCCGCACTGCTCGGCGGCGTGCTGGTGCTTTCGGCCTGCAACGACGGCGGCGACAAGGGCGGCCCTAGCCCCGACAGCTCGAAGTCACAGGCGGCCGAGGTCGACAAGGCGGCGGCCGAGGAGGCCTCCGAGGCGCAGATAGCGATCTCGCCGAAGAACGGCGCGACCAACGCGAGCATCAACAACGCCGCCAAGGTCACCGTCGCCAAGGGCAAGCTGACGGTCGTCACGATGACGACGGCAGCCGGCGAGAGCGTCAAGGGCACCCTGTCCGCCGACGGCACGAGCTGGAAGCCGGACGCCCAGCTGGAGCGTTCGACCACGTACAAGATCAATGCGACGGCGCAGGACTCGAAGGGCCGCGAGGCGCACGAGAACTCCTCCTTCACCACCGTGTCGCCCGCCAACAGCTTCATCGGGAACTTCACCCCCGAGGACGGCTCGACCGTCGGCGTCGGCATGCCCGTCTCGATCAACTTCAACAAGGCGATCACCGACCAGAAGGCCGTCCAGGCCGGCATCACCGTGACGTCCAGCAGCGGCCAGCAGGTCGTCGGCCACTGGTTCAACTCCCAGCGCCTGGACCTGCGTCCCGAGGACTACTGGACGGGCGGCTCCACCGTCACGCTGAAGCTGGCGCTGGACGGCGTCGAGGGTGCGGACGGCGTGTACGGCGTGCAGCAGAAGACGGTCACCTTCAAGGTCGGCCGCAACCAGGTCTCGACCGTGGACGCCAAGACGCACATGATGACCGTCACCCAGAACGGCAAGACGATCAAGACCATCCCGATCTCGGCCGGTTCGTCGGACAACCCGACGTACAACGGCCAGATGGTGATCTCCGAGAAGTTCAAGGAGACCCGGATGGACGGTTCGACGGTCGGCTTCACCGACGACGACGGCAAGGGCGAGTACGACATCAAGGACGTGCCGCACGCCATGCGGCTGTCCACGTCGGGCACCTTCATCCACGGCAACTACTGGGGCGCCAAGTCGATCTTCGGCAGCGCCAACACCAGCCACGGCTGTGTCGGCCTCTCCGACGCCAAGGGCGCCGGCGACCCCAACGAGCCCGCCGCCTGGTTCTACAACAACTCCATGATCGGTGACGTGGTCGTCGTCAAGAACTCCCCGGACAAGACCATCCAGCCCGACAACGGCCTCAACGGCTGGAACATGAGCTGGGCCCAGTGGACGGCGGGCTCCCAGGCCTGAGCCGGCCGGCCGCTTCCCCCTCACCCCGGGCAGCACCCACCCCGTTCCGCACGCCAGGCGGCGGCACCGGATCCCCACGGATCCCGGAGTCGCCGCCTTCGGCGTACCGGGCTGTTCTCATCTCGCTCTCATCGTGGCCTTAACCCACCATCACAAGCGGTCCATAGCCTCGCGCCATGTTCTTCACCTACCTCCGGCGCGAGCTGCGCCGCCGCAGAAAGGCGGCGCTCGTCGTCGCCTCGGGGCTCGCCCTCGGCATTGCGCTGGTCATCATCGTCAGTTCGGTCTCCTCGGGCATGAGCAAGGCCCAGGACAAGGTCCTCGAATCGCTCTACGGCCTCGGTACGGACATGACCGTCACCAAGGCCGCCGCAGCCCCGGGAACCAGCACGGAACGCCCCAAGTTCGAGTTCGACGCCAAGGACAGCGACGACGAAGCGACTCAGAGCACGGACCGGGTCATGGTCCAGGGCTTCCAGACGCTCGCCTCCACCACCGTGGACAAGGTGGACAAGCAGAGCGGCGTCGCCGACGCCGTCGGCGGGCTGAGCATGACCGTCATGAAGGTGGACGGCCAGTTCAAGCGCGGTGAGTTCAAGCAGGAGGGCGGCACGACCGGGGGCACCCGGGGCGGCCCCGGCGGCGGCACCGGCCAGCCGCAGGGCGAGGTCCAGGGCGGCGGCGCCTCCTTCGACGTCAACTCCTACACGGTGTACGGCACCGACGTCACCAAGCAGGATCTCGGCCCGCTCACCTCGTCGAAGATCACCGCCGGACGTACGTTCAAGACGACCGAGACCAACGCGAAGGTGGCCGTCGTCGACGCCGCCTACGCCAAGGAGAAGAAGCTCTCGGCCGGCAAGACGGTGACCATCCACGGCACCAAGTTCACGATCGTCGGCGTCTCCACGGCCGACAGCGGTGACGCGGCAGCCAACCTCTACATCCCGCTCCAGCAGGCGCAGACCCTCGCCGACGCGAAGAACAAGGTCACCACGGTCTACGTCAAGGCCGCGGACTCGCAGCAGATCGACAGCGTCAAGGCCACCATCCAGAAGAACATCTCGGGCACCACGGTCACCACCTCCGCCGACCTCGCGGACACCGTGTCCGGTTCCCTTTCCACCGCGTCCGACCTGGCCTCCAGCGTCGGCAAGTGGCTCTCCATCGCCGTGCTCATCGCCGCCTTCCTGGTGGCGGGACTCCTCACCTCCTCCGCGGTCAGCCGCCGCGTACGGGAGTTCGGCACGCTCAAGGCGCTCGGCTGGAAGAGCGGCCGCGTCACCCGCCAGGTCATCGGCGAGGCCCTCGTCAACGGCCTGATGGGCGGCGTCCTCGGCATCGCGATCGGCCTCGCCGGCGCGTACATCGTCACCGCCGTCAGCCCCACCCTCACCGCCCAGCTCGGCTCATCGGGCAGCGGCGCGGGACGCGGCGGCGGCATGATGGGCGGCGGTCGCCAGACCGCGTCCAAGGCGCTCGACATCGCCCTGACCGCACCCGTCTCCCTCTCCACCATCCTGATCGCCGTCGGCCTGGCCGTGGCGGGCGGGCTGATCGCGGGAGCCTTCGGCGGCTGGCGCGCCTCCCGGCTGCGCCCCGCCGACGCGCTGCGCCGCGTCGAGTGACCCGCCGCGGGATGCCCGGTCGCCGGGCATCCCGCACCCCCGTCCCCGCGACCCGCGATCCACGAGGCGCTCGCCCGGGATCCGCGATCATCGGCCAGCAGGAGTTGACCCATGTACACCCTTAAAGGCGTCACCAAGCGCTACACGCGCGGCAAGTCCACCGTTCACGCGCTCGCCGGCGTCGACCTGACCATCGAGGACGGCGGCCGCCTGGTCATCCAGGGCCCCACCGGCGGCGGCAAGTCCACGCTGCTGCAGATGCTCGGCGGCCTGGACCGCCCCACCGACGGCAGCGTCGAACTCGACGGGGTGGACCTCGCGAAGCTCAGCGAGGCCAAGCTCACCAAGGTGCGCGCCGAGAACATCGGCTTCGTCTTCCAGAGCTTCAACCTCATCCCGACGCTCACCGCCCAGGAGAACGTCGAGACGGCCCTCGTCCCGCTCGGCATCAAGGCTGCCGAGCGGCGCAGACGAGCCGCCGAGGCGCTCGACTCGGTCGGACTGGGCGAACGGCTCAGCCACCTCCCCAGCGAGATGTCCGGCGGTCAGCAGCAGCGGGTCGCCATCGCCAGAGCCCTGGTCAAGCAGCCCAAGGTGCTCCTCGCCGACGAGCCCACGGGCAACCTCGACGAGTCCATGCGCGACGAGATCATGGAGGTGCTGGAGACCATGTGGAAGGAGCACGGGCTCACCTTCATCATGGTCACGCACGACAGCGCGATCGCCCGCAGGGCCCCGCGGCTGGCGACCATCCGCAAGGGCAAGGTCACCATCACGGAGAACGCCGCGGCCTGATCCGGCAGCAGCTCACCACCCCGCCCCTGACCGGCGGACCCGCCCGGGTCCGCCGGTCAGGGGCTTCCGGTTGTCCTCGGACCGGCACGCCCGGCCACGGCCCTGCGGTGCGCCGCCAGGTCGCTGCGGCGGACCTGGCGCAGCCCGGCCGGGTCGGTGCGGGCGGCGGCCTCCTCGCAGGCCGGCCGCGGACCGGGGCCGCCCCCGCCGCCGGCCCCGGCAAGACGGGCGCGGAGCCCGTACCAGGGCTGCAGCGGCAGCCAGCACAGCCCGTACAGCCAGCGCCGCGTCAGCCGCCCGGGGCCGGGGCGCCGCACATCCGGCAGGCTCACGACCCTTATCCCCATGATCAGCTTTCCCGCGCCCGCGCCCACGACCGCGGTGAGCACCACCTGATTGAGGAACGAGAGGACGAGCACCGGCCCGATCAGCAGCCCGACGACCTGGGGAACGCTCGCCGAGTCCGCGTACGGCCGGACGAGTAACCCGCCGGTGACCAGGCAGAGGTAGCAGTCGAGTCCGACAGCGAGGTAGCGGCGCATCTCACCGGCCCGGGGCGGTGTGCGCGGCACGGGCCGCTCCGCCCGTGCGGGGACGTACGGGGGTCCCGGCCGCCCATGGCCGAGCAGCGGGCCCATGGCCAACGGCGTTGCCCTGTAAGGAATATGAGGATCCCGGCCCTTGCGGTCCCCCCGCGATGTTGTCATGACGGAATCATGTCTGATCGACCGTCACCGCGGGCCCGGACCGCATACCTCCGGGACATCGGGACGCCGGCCGATGGTGTAGCCCGCTACACCATCGGTCCGGGAGGCCGGCCCCTCGTGCCGGAATCCGGCCGCTGGAAGCATCGAGGACACAGCCGGGCGAGAGTCCGGCGCACCTGCCCGACTTCCTGTTCCCGGAGGAACCCCGTGAAGCCGTTTCTGTGGACCGTGCTCGTCGCCGCACTCGTCGCGAACCTCTCGCTGAACTTCCTGGTGGACCAGGAAGGACTGCACATCGCCCTGAGCGTCGTGTCGGGCGTGGTCCTGCTCGCGTCGGCGGCGGGCCTGTGGGTGCTGCGCGGCCCGCGCGAGAGCTGAGGACGGCCGCCGCGGACCTCACAACCGCCCGCACGCCCCTGTGAGGTTCACCACTTCGGATGACGTGCGGCCCCGCCGCAACCCGGCCGATTCTCCCCGGAACCGGCCCGGGGCCGGTCGGTTGCGGCCTTCTCGCACGCGGCACGACGGGATCACCATGTGGATGCCCGTGGAGCATTGCGTCGTCCCACTGGGACACTCGATACGCCACAACGGTCCTGTACGTCGCTTTCGTGAGCACGGTATGCGTGATGTCGGGCGACGCCCTCAACGGCGAGGGGGGACCTGGTGCCCCTCGGGACGGGGGCGCCTTCGCGCATGAGCCGACCCACGGAAGGTCTTGATCAGATGACGGCCACCCCTGACTCCGCAACGCCGCACGCCGCCGAACGCGTCATCGAGCCGCTGTACGCGGAGATCCTCCGCCGCAACCAGGGCGAGAAGGAGTTCCATCAGGCCGTACGGGAGGTCCTGGAGACGCTCGGCCCGGTGCTGGCCCAGCGGCCGGAGTTCGTGGACGCCCGGATCATCGAGCGCATATGCGAGCCGGAGCGCCAGCTCATCTTCCGTGTGCCGTGGTCGGACGACTCCGGCGACATCCACGTCAACCGCGGATTCCGGGTCGAGTTCTCCAGCTCGCTCGGCCCGTACAAGGGCGGGCTGCGCTTCCACCCCTCGGTCAACCTCGGCATCGTGAAGTTCCTCGGCTTCGAGCAGATCTTCAAGAACGCCCTCACCGGCATGCCCATCGGCGGCGGCAAGGGCGGCTCCGACTTCGACCCGAAGGGCCGCTCGGACGCCGAGATCATGCGGTTCTGCCAGTCGTTCATGACCGAGCTCCACCGCCACCTCGGCGAGTACACCGACGTCCCCGCCGGTGACATCGGCGTGGGCGGCCGCGAGATCGGCTACCTCTTCGGCCAGTACAAGCGGATCACCAACCGCTACGAGTCCGGAGTCCTCACGGGCAAGGGCCTCGGCTGGGGCGGCGCCCTGGTGCGTACCGAGGCGACCGGCTACGGCTGCGTCCTGTTCACCGCCGAAATGCTCCGCAGCCGCGGTGAGTCCCTCGACGGGCAGCGCATCGTCGTCTCCGGTTCGGGCAACGTCGCGATCTACGCGATCGAGAAGGCCCAGCAGCTCGGTGCCACGGTGGTGACCTGCTCCGACTCCGACGGCTACGTCGTGGACGAGAAGGGCATCGACCTCGCCCTGCTCAAGGAGATCAAGGAGGCGGGCCGCGGCCGTGTCTCCGAGTACGCGGAACGCCGCGGCGAGCACGCCGTGTTCGTGCCCGGCACCGGCGTCTGGAACGTGCCCTGCGATGTGGCCCTGCCCTGCGCCACGCAGAACGAACTCCACGAGGCCGACGCGGTGACCCTCGTACGCAATGGTGTGAAGGCGGTCGCCGAGGGCGCCAACATGCCCACCACCCCCGAGGCCGTCCGCGTGTTCCAGGACGCCGGCGTGGCCTTCGCCCCCGGCAAGGCGGCCAACGCGGGCGGCGTGGCGACCAGCGCCCTGGAGATGCAGCAGAACGCCTCGCGCGACTCCTGGACGTTCGCCCACACGGAGGAGCGGCTCGCGGAGATCATGCGCCACATCCACGACTCCTGCTACACCACGGCGGAGCGTTACGGCAGCCCCGGCAACTACGTGGTCGGCGCCAACATCGCCGGCTTCGAGCTGGTCGCGGACGCGATGCTGGCGCAGGGACTGATCTGACCGGGTTCCCGTCGCACTCGCACGGGGCCGGGACGCGGACGCGTTCCGGCCCCGTGGTGCGTGCGGGCACGCCCGGAGCGGGTGTACGCGGTCTCGGACGACGCGGGCGAAGGAGCCCGCCCGGGCCACGCCGCGGGAGCCGCTGCGCTACGCCGTGGGGCCCGGCCTGCGCCGGAACGTCTCCGCCAGGCCCGTGTTGGCCACCACCACGGCGGCCATGACCACGGCCGCCGCCGGGTGCCCCACCGCGTACAGCCCGAAGGCGCCGCCGCCCAGCACCACGGCCTTCACCGCGAGCACCCCGGCCGGCGGCAGCCGGATCCGGGCGCGCGGTGCGGCGAACGTCCCCCACAGGGCGATGGCGATCGCCAGTACCCCGGTGCCCAGCAGTAGTTGAACCGCCAGATTGCGGCCGAGAGTGAACCCCCACCAGAACAGGCACGCCAGCGCCACCAGTTCCACCAGGAACGCCAGAGCTTCGTTGGCGGCCCACCAGGGCCGGCCGCTCAACGAAGGGATCGCCGGCCCGTCCGTACGGTTGTCGCGCATGGTGCCCCCACCCTCCCCGTTCACGTCGGAGCGAGGGTATCCGGCTCAGCCCTGGGCCGGTGCCACACCGATCGGGCACGAGACACCCGTGCCGCCGATCCCGCAGTAGCCCGCCGGGTTCTTGTCGAGGTACTGCTGGTGCGCCGGCTCGGCGGGCCAGAAGGTACGGCCCTCGGCCGGGAGGATCTCCGTGGTGATCTCGCCGTAGCCGGATCCCGTGAGGACCTTCTGGTACGCCTCGCGGGACGCCGCCACGGCCGCCGCCTGCTCGGGGGAGTGGGTGTGGATCGCGGACCGGTACTGGGTGCCCACGTCGTTGCCCTGGCGGAAGCCCTGGGTCGGGTCGTGGGACTCCCAGAAGACCTTCAGGAGCTGGGCGTACGTGACGGTCCTCGGGTCGTGGACGACGCGGACCGCCTCCGTGTGGCCGGTCAGGCCCGAGCAGACCTCCTCGTACGCGGGGTTCTCCGTATAGCCGCCCTGGTAACCGACGAGAGTCGTCCAGACACCGTCCGTCTCCCAGAACTTGCGCTCGGCACCCCAGAAGCACCCCATCGCGAAGTCCGCGACCTCCAGACCCTCCGGGTACGGGCCCAGCAGGGCGTTGCCCAGGACCGTGTGGCGGGCGGGGACGGTGAATTCCGGGGTGGCACGGCCGCGCAGGGCCTCCTCCGGGGTGGGGAGCTGCGGGGTGCGGCGGTTCAGGAACATGCGGGGCTCCTCCTGGGGTCGGCGTGATGTCCGTACAACGCACCGGGACCGCCGTGGATTCCGGCCGCGGTGCTCAGGCGCGGGGCGTGCGGTCCTGCGACTCGGCGTCCCTCAGATAGGCGGCGGCACGCTTGCGGGACTTGAACCAGAAGTAGAGGCCGAGGCCGATCAGGATCAGGGGTATCAGTCGTGCCACGGGAACACCGGTCCTTGTCGTGGGAAGCAGTGGTGGGAAGCGGTCGCGGGAAATCCTGTGGGACACGGCCGTGTGAAACGGCCGGGAAAGCGGGGGCGCCGCCCCCCCCACGGTCGCACAGTGACGCCTCGGGGGTCCTAGCTGAGCAGCGTCGCCGGGCTGCCGCCGTTCGCCTCGTAGCCGGCGACCGCCAGGGCCCGGTACACGGTGTACTCGGCGGCCGGGTCGGAGTCCGCCGTCCACGGCAGCGCGCCCACGTGCCCGTCGATGTGGATCAACTGGTTCATCGCCTCGGACCAGCGCTCCATCCGTACCAGGAACAGCACCAGGAGATGACGGACGTGCGCGAGCATCGGGTCGTCGGCGCGGGCCGCGTGGACCGCGAACATCGCACCCTCGACAGCCTTCGTCACCACCAGGCTCCGGTAGAACCCCTGCACGAGATTGACCTCGGGGAGATGCTCGTACACCGCGAACAGCGGCAGCGCGGCCAGCAGCGAGCCCTGCGGGGCGCGGGCGGCGGCCGCGGTCGCGAAGCGGTCGGCCTCCTCGCGCGATCCGTGCCACTTCTCGCACCAGAAGTGCAGTGCCGCGATGTGCGCGCCCATGTGGGCCGGCGCCCGGTCGATGATCTTCGCCCAGAGCCGGTCGAACTCCTCGTGGGAGTAACCGAGTCCACGGGCGACGGCCAGCTCCACCAGATACGGGACGGGGTCGCCCGGCGCCAGCAGGGCCGCCTCACCGACGACCGTACGCGCCTCCTCCAGAATGATCCGGAAGTCGTCCGTACCGGCCGTGGACGAACGCCACGCCTGCTGGACCAGGAACTCCGCGTGCACGGCCGCGGCCCCCGCGTCCTTCGGTGCCTCGGCCCGCCACTTGCGCAGCCACGCCCCGCCCACGCCCGGCCGCTGCATCAGCTCCAGCGAAGCGGCCCCGGCGAACGCCTGCACCCGCTGCCACCGCACCTCACCGTCTTTCGGCGTTCCGGACAGCAGCTGGGACGCGGCCCGCCACTCCTGGGTGTGCTGGACGACATCGAGCACATCGAGAAGATCCTGGTCGGGGCCCGGCATCCGGATGTCCAGCTCCTCCTGACGCACGAAGCCGTAGGTGTCCGGATCGGCGGCGTCCGGGGAACCGGGCGCCACCTGACGGATACCGCCCCGACGGCGCAGCACATAGGGGCCGACGACCGCGGCGAGCAGGCACAGCGCGAGCAGGAACCACAGAATCTCCATGCCCCCATTGTCACCGGACGGCAAGGTGCTCTGTGAGCGCCCTCGGAACGAACTACGCTCGGGGCCCATGAGCGACCAGCACAGCTTCGAGACTCTCGCGATCCATGCGGGAAACACCGCCGATCCTCTTACCGGCGCCGTTGTTCCGCCCATTTACCAGGTGTCCACGTACAAGCAGGACGGCGTGGGCGGCCTGCGCGGCGGCTACGAGTACAGCCGCAGCGCCAACCCCACGCGCACCGCGCTGGAGGAGAACCTCGCGGCCCTGGAGGGAGGCCGCCGCGGACTCGCCTTCGCGTCCGGCCTCGCCGCCGAGGACTGCCTGCTCCGTACGCTGCTGACGCCCGGCGACCACGTGGTCATCCCGAACGACGCCTACGGCGGCACGTTCCGGCTGTTCGCGAAGGTCGCCTCGCGCTGGGGCGTGGAGTTCTCGGTCGCCGACACCTCGGACGTGGCGGCGGTCCGGGCCGCGATCACCCCGCGCACCAAGGCGATCTGGGTGGAGACCCCCTCCAACCCGCTGCTCGGCATCACCGACATCGCGGCGGTCGCCGGTGTCGCCCGCGCCGCGGGTGCACGGCTCGTCGTCGACAACACCTTCGCCAGCCCCTACCTTCAGCAGCCCCTCGCCCTGGGCGCCGATGTCGTGGTCCACTCCACGACCAAGTACATGGGCGGCCACTCGGACGTCGTCGGTGGCGCGCTGATCGTCAACGACCCGGATCTGTCGGACGAGTTGGCGTACCACCAGAACGCCATGGGCGCCGTCGCCGGTCCGTTCGACGCCTGGCTGGTACTGCGTGGCATCAAGACCCTCGCCGTCCGGATGGACCGGCACAGCGAGAACGCCACCAAGGTCACCGAACTGCTGACCCGCCACCCCAAGGTCACCCAGGTCCTCTACCCCGGGCTGCCCGAGCACCGGGGCCACGAGATCGCCGCCAAGCAGATGAAGGCCTTCGGCGGGATGGTGTCCTTCCGGGTCGCGGGCGGGGAGGAAGCGGCCGTCGAGGTCTGCAACCGCGCGAAGCTCTTCACGCTCGGTGAATCGCTCGGTGGCGTCGAATCGCTGCTGGAGCACCCGGGCCGGATGACGCACGCCTCCGCCGCGGGATCCCCGCTGGAGGTCCCGGCGGACCTGGTCCGCCTCTCCGTCGGCATCGAGAACGGCGACGACCTGCTGGCCGACCTGACACAGGCCCTCGGCTGAGGGCTGTCCGCCCGTTCCCGGGCGGGGCCGGTTTCGCCGGCCCCGCCCCTGGTGCGGTCGCCCTCAGACCGAGGCCTTCTCGTCCTCCAGCGAAGCCCTGACCTGCTCGCGCAGCTCGGGACTGTCGGTGTGCTCATGGACCGAGACCGCGTGCTCGGTCGCCGCCCGCACGACTTCGTCCTCCTCACCGGAGATGGTCAGCGAACAGTTCGACACGCTCGGATACTTGCGGCAGTCAGCGATCTTCCTGGTCATCACAGCCTCCTCGGGCAGTGCCCTTCCAGGATAAAACGGCATGAACCCGGGCACCTGCGCGCCTACCAGCCGTCCAGCGGCGGTGTCGTCTCGGCGGGCGGCACCTGCCAGGGCTGCACCACCACCGCCCACACCGTGAACGCCACGACCCCCGCGGCCGCCGTCAGCAGCCACAGCCGGAACAGCACCCGCCGGCACCGCAGCAGCCGGGCGCCGCGTTCCGCCGCCCGGGCCGCCAGTTCCGCGGGCACCTGTGGATGCGGGGTGTCCAGCATCCGCCGGATCTCGTCCTCCCTGCGCCCCGTACCGCTCACGGCGCAGCCCCCAGGGGGCGGGTGCGATCCCGGCGCCCCGGCGCACTCCCGGCGCCCCGCATCGTGGCCGACGCACGGATGCAGATCACGCGGATCCGGTCCGCATGCACCCCGAGCAGCGCCGCTGTCTGCTCCTCCGGGACGCCCTCGTACAGGCGCAGCACCAGGACGAGCCGTTCCTGCGGGGTCAGCCGGTCCAGCTGTCCGCCGCGCGGACGGCGATGGCGCCAGGCCTGCCGGGCGAACCGGGTGGCCAGATCCTGCCGGGTGCGGTCGTACGGATCCTCGCCGTGCAGCCGGTCCCAGTCGGCGTAGGTCCGGGCCAGCGCCGCGGTGAGCAGCCGTAGCGCGCGTTCGTTGGTGCCCGGCGGATCCGCGGGCTCGGACGTGAGCAGAGTCGCGGTATGCAGCAGCCGGCCCGCCGCGCCCGCCACGAAGGCCTCGAACTCCTGGGCGCGGCGCCGCAGTCGGACCGCATGGCGCTCTCGCACGAGGTCCATCGGAGCGCTCCACGGGCCCCGGGTCAACCCCCGGGGCGTCGTGGGGCCGGAGCCGGTGCCGGGCCCTAACCCGCCGACGGCGACTGGTGCGCCGCCTGCCGCGCGGCCAGGGACCCGTTGAAACGGGTGAGCAGCGAGCAGAACGTGTCCCGCTCGTCCTCGGTCCACTCGTCCGTCACCTGGGACATCAGCTCGCGACGCGAGGCCCGGACCTCCTCCAGCCGCGCCTGGCCGCGCGGGGAGAGCTGGAGGACGACCGCGCGGCCGTCCTCCGGATGCGAGGTGCGCTTGACCAGGCCGGTGTCCACCAGCGGCGCGACCTGCCGGGTCACCGTCGAGGAGTCGATCCCCATTCCGGCGGCCAGCGCCTTGACGCCCATGGGGCCTTCCCGGTCCAGCCGGTTGAGCAGCAGATAGGCGGCCCGGTCCATGGAGTTGCGCACCTGGCCGACGCCGCCGAGGCGGGTCTGCTCGGCACGCCGGGCGAAGACCGCCACCTGGTGCTGCAGAGCGTCGAGAAGGTGGTCGTGACCCGGGTTCTCCGGGGCTGCGCCCCCGGAAGGAGACGCGGCAGTCGTCATGTCCTGAGGGGGCATGGCCGGGGGCTCTCTTCGTGCGGTGTCGGATGGGTGGGGGACAGAGTACGCGGCCCCGGGGCAACGCGTACCAGTGCCGCACAAACCTGCGGACATCGGCGCAGGAGGGGCCGGTCGGCGGCGGCCGCAACCCCTTTCAGCTGCAAGACTTGCGGTATGAACTTCCCACCGCCCGGCCGTCTCCCCCCGCTGATCCTCGATGACGTCCGGGGGGCGCAGAAGATGCTCTCCGGCGTCTCCAGGGTCACGCCGCTGGAGGGAAGCCGCCATCTGTCCGCCCTGGTGGGTGCGCCCGTCCAGTTCAAGTGCGAGAACCTGCAGCGGACCGGCTCGTTCAAACTGAGGGGCGCGTACGTACGCATCTCCGGTCTCACCCCGGTCGAGCGGGCGGCCGGGGTGGTGGCCGCGAGCGCCGGAAACCATGCGCAGGGTGTCGCGCTCGCGTCTGCGCTGCTCGGCGTACGGGCAACGGTCTTCATGCCGGTCGGGGCGCCGCTGCCCAAGGTCGCCGCGACCCGTGAGTACGGGGCGCAGGTGCGACTGCACGGACACGTCGTCGACGAGACACTGGCCGCGGCACAGGAGTACGCACAGGAGACCGGTGCGGTCTTCATCCACCCCTTCGACCACCCGGACATCATCGCGGGGCAGGGCACGGTGGGCCTGGAGATCCTCGACCAGTGCCCCGAGGTGCGCACGATCGTCGTCGGCATCGGCGGCGGCGGGCTCGCGGCCGGGATCGCCGTGGCGGTGAAGGCGATCCGGCCCGACGTGCGGATCATCGGCGTGCAGGCGGCGGGCGCCGCCTGCTACCCGCCGTCGCTGGCCGCAGGCCACCCCGTGTCGATCGGCTCGCTCCAGACGATGGCGGACGGCATCAAGGTGGGGCGCCCCGGTGACGTGCCCTTCGGCCTGGTCCGCGAGCTGGTCGACGAGGTCCGTACGGTCTCTGAGGACGAGCTGTCCAGCGCCCTGCTGCTCTGCCTGGAGCGGGCGAAGATGGTGGTGGAACCGGCCGGTGCGAGCCCGGTGGCCGCGCTGCTGAGCGACCCGAAGTCGTTCCGCGGCCCGGTGGTGGCGCTGCTGTCCGGCGGCAACGTGGACCCGTTGCTGATGCAGCGCATCCTGACCCACGGCATGTCGGCGGCCGGCCGCTATCTGAGCCTGCGGCTGCGGCTGACGGACCGCCCGGGCGCGCTGGCGACCATGCTGGGAGTGCTCACGCTGGCCGACGCCAACGTCCTCGACGTCAGCCATGTGCGCACCGACCCCAGGCTCGGCCTCACCGAGGCCGAGGTGGAGCTCCACCTGGAGACCAAGGGCCCCGAGCACTGCGAGGAGGTCGCCGCGGCGCTGCGCGAGGCGGGCTATCTCGTCATGGTCTGACCACTTGTCAGTCGCGATGTATCGCGTTACTGTTCCTGCGCCCGGTCCGAGGACGCACGCGTGTTCGCCCCGTGTGTTCACCGGGCACGGAAACACGGGCAAATCTAGGATCTGTGAGGAAGTCACCCGAACGTACTGGGGGAATCCCGTATGCCAGGCGCCATCTACGCCGAAGGTCTGGTGAAGACCTTCGGAGACGTACGAGCACTCGGCGGCGTCGACCTCGACGTGCCGGAAGGCACCGTCCTCGGACTTCTCGGCCCCAACGGAGCCGGCAAGACGACCGCCGTACGCGTCCTTACGACGCTGCTCATGCCCGACAGCGGCAGCGCCTTCGTCGCGGGCATCGATGTACTGAAGAAGCCCAACGAGGTGCGGCGTTCGATCGGGCTCTCCGGCCAGTTCGCCGCCGTCGACGAATATCTGACCGGCCGCGAGAACCTGCGGATGGTCGGCCAGCTCTACCAGATGTCCTCCCGTGACGCGAAGGCCCGGGCCACGGAACTGCTGGATCGGTTCAACCTCGCCGACGCGGCCGACCGCACCGCCAAGACCTACTCCGGCGGCATGCGCCGCCGGCTCGACCTCGCGGCGGCGCTCGTCGTCTCCCCGCCGGTCATGTTCATGGACGAGCCGACCACCGGCCTCGACCCGCGCAACCGCCAGCAGCTCTGGGACGTCATCGAGGAACTGGTCGCCGGTGGCACGACGCTCCTGCTGACCACGCAGTACCTGGAGGAGGCCGACCGTCTCGCGCACGACATCTGCGTGATCGACCACGGCCTCGTCATCGCCCGCGGCACCTCCGACCAGCTCAAGGCCCGCACCGGCGGCGAACGCGTCGAGGTCGTCGTCCAGCAGCCCGACCAGATCGGCCCGGCCCGCGAGGTCCTCGCCCACCTGGGCAAGGGCGAGGTCGCCGTCGTCCCGCACATGCGCAAACTGACCGTCCCGGTCAACGGCGGCGCCAAGCTCCTCGCCGAGGTCATCCGCGACCTGGACGGCCGCGGAGTGGAGATCGACGACATCGGGCTGCGCCGCCCCACCCTCGACGACGTGTTCATCTCCCTCACCGGCCACGCGGCCGAACAGGAGAAGAGCGACGAGAACGGGGCGGACGTGCGGTCCGCCGCCCGGACGGAGGCGGAGAAGTGAGTGCTGTCACCCGTACGACCGCGGCCCCCGCGCCCCGAGGCGCCGGTGGCATCGGGCAGTCCGCCCGCGACTCACTGGTCATCGCCCGCCGGAATCTGCTGCGCATGACGCGGATTCCCGAAGTGGTACTTTTCGGGCTCATCCAGCCCATCATGTTCGTCGTGCTGTTCAGTTACGTGTTCGGCGGCTCCATGAACATCGGCGGTTCGACGGACCCCGTCGTCTACCGGAACTTCCTCATGGCCGGGATCTTCGCGCAGACCGTCACCTTCGCCACGGCCGGAGCGGGCGCCGGCATCGCCGACGACATGCACAAGGGGCTCGTCGACCGGTTCCGCTCGCTGCCCATGGCACGCGGCGCGGTGCTCACCGGGCGCACGCTGGCCGACCTCGTCCAGACCATGTTCACCGTGCTGGTGCTCACGATCGTCGCCCTGATCGTCGGCTGGCGCATCCACGAGGGCATCCCCAAGGCGCTGGGCGCGTTCGGGCTGCTCCTCCTGCTCGGCTACGCCTTCTCCTGGATCGGCGCACTGATCGGCCTGTCCGTCCGCACCCCTGAGGCGGCCACCTCGGGCGGGCTGATCTGGCTGTTCCCGGTGACGTTCATCTCCAACGCCTTCGTGGACTCCAGCCAGATGGCGGGCTGGCTCCAGCCGATCGCCGACTGGAACCCGTTCAGCGCGACGGTCCAGGCATGCCGGGTGCTCTTCGGGAACCCGGGCGTGTCCACGTCCGACGCCTGGCCGATGCAGCACCCCGTCTGGGCCTCGCTGATCTGGTCCGTGGTGATCATCGCGGTGTTCCGGACCCTCGCGGTCCGCAAGTACCGCTCGGTCGCCGTCTGAGCACAGCGGGAAGCCCCGGCCGTTTCGTCGGCCGGGGCTTCCCGCTGTGCGAGGGGTGTGCGGATCAGCCGGAGTACGGCTTCGCCGAAAGGATCTTCACCGTGGCGGTCTTGCCGTTCGGCAGCTCGTACTCGGCGCTCTCGCCCATCTTCTTGCCGTTCACGCCCACGCCGAGCGGGGACTGCGGGGAGTAGGTCTCGATGTCCGCGCTCGCGTATTCGCGGGAGGCCAGGAGGAAGGTCGTCGTGTCGTCGTCATCGCCGTCGAAGGCGATCGTCACGACCATGCCGGGCTCGACCACGCCGTCGTCGGCCGGCGCCTCGCCGACCTTCGCGTGCTCCAGGAGCTGGGTCAGCTGGCGCACCCGGAGCTCCATCTTGCCCTGCTCCTCCTTGGCCGCGTGGTACCCGCCGTTCTCGCGCAGGTCGCCCTCCTCACGGGCCGCCGCGATCTTGACGGCGATCTCCGTGCGCGCGGGACCAGACAGGTGCTCCAGCTCGGCCTTGAGCTGGCTGTACGCCTCCGGCGTGAGCCAGGTGACGTTTTCGCTGGTCTGGGTCACAGGGTGCTCCTCGTCGGTACTGGGAATACAAAGCATCGCCCTACCCGGAAGCATGCGCTTCCACGGGTGGGCGAAACCACGAGCCTAACAATTCGCCGGAGAAAGGGGGAGGAGGTAAACGGTTGAGAGTGTTGAACCGCAGGTCAGCGCCGACAGGAGTCGCTCAGGTCACCCGTGCGGCGGTCAACGCTACGCCCCGTCGTCGTCCGTGCACCCCAGCAACTCGACGGCGGTCGCCCTGGACGTCGTACGCAGGGTGAGGACCTGGTCGATGCGGTCGGTGGCGCCGTCGAAGCGGAAGTCCTTGCGGGCCACCTCCGCGTTGTCCTCGCTCAGCGAGCGGAGCGTGCAGTAGCCCTTGGCGTCCCGGTCCTTGCGGACCTCCAGGTGCACCTCGACGCGGTCGTCGGAGACGACCTTGAACTTGATCATCTCGGCGCTGAGGCCCTGACCGCTCACGTAGCCGTAACCGATCCAGCCGACCACACCCAGCAGGGCGACGCCCAGGACGGAGCCGATGATCTTGAGCTTGCGGTCCGCGCGCTGGTCCGCGGAGCGGCCGTATCGGTTCTCGGGAGGCGTCTCGCGCACCGCCGTCATGATCGTTCCTCCCGTACCGGGGATCGAGGAATTTTCCACCCCCGTGTTCGGTCACTATAGAAGCCGCCCGTGCGCCACCCGACTGCCGCCCCACACCGACGTCCCTGCGGGACGACACCCTTGATGGCGACCAATCACTGAGGATCGAGTCTTGACTGAGCAGCTTCGACTGATGGCCGTACATGCCCACCCCGACGACGAGTCGAGCAAGGGCGCGGCCACCATGGCCAAGTATGTGTCCGAGGGGGTGGACGTGCTGGTCGTGACCTGCACGGGAGGCGAGCGCGGCTCCATCCTCAACCCGAAACTCCAGGGTGACGCGTACATCGAGGAGCACATCCACGAGGTGCGCAAGAAGGAGATGGACGAGGCCCGGGAGATCCTGGGCGTCAAGCAGGAGTGGCTCGGCTTCGTCGACTCGGGTCTGCCCGAGGGCGACCCCCTGCCGCCGCTGCCCGAGGGCTGCTTCGCGCTGGCGGACGAGACCGTGGCGGCGGGGCGCCTCGTCGCGAAGATCCGTGCGTTCCGGCCGCAGGTCATCACCACGTACGACGAGAACGGGGGCTACCCGCACCCCGACCACATCATGACCCACACGATCTCGATGATCGCCTTCGAGGGTGCGGCGGACACCGAGAAGTTCCCCGAGGCGGAGTTCGGTCCCGCCTGGACGCCGCAGAAGCTCTACTACAACCAGGGCTTCAACAAGCCGCGCACGGTCGCGCTGCACGAGGCGCTGCTGGCCCGCGGTCTGGAGTCGCCGTACGGGGACTGGCTGGAGCGCTGGAAGGAGTTCGAGCGCGCCGAGCGCACGCTGACCACGCACGTTCCGTGCGCGGACTTCTATGAGATCCGCGACAAGGCGCTGATCGCGCACGCGACGCAGATCGACCCCGACGGCGGCTGGTTCCGCGTTCCGATGGACATCCAGCGGGAGGTCTGGCCGACCGAGGAGTACGAACTGGCGAAGTCTCTCGTCGATACCTCCCTCCCC
This sequence comes from Streptomyces sp. NPDC002809, assembly GCF_040295435.1. Lineage (NCBI taxonomy): Bacteria > Bacillati > Actinomycetota > Actinomycetes > Kitasatosporales > Streptomycetaceae > Streptomyces > Streptomyces sp. NPDC002809. The sequence continues at coordinate 199,367 of NZ_JBEOVJ010000003.1, read as the reverse complement.
GAGAGCGACCTCTTCGCGGGCATCCGCGACAATGCCTGATATGTACGCGACTCAGGCACTGACGCACCTCGTCCCGCTCGCCGAGGAACTGGACAAGAACAAGGTGACCCCCGGGGTCCTCGGCTTCATCGTCTTCGCCGCCCTCGCCGTGGGCGTGTGGCTGCTGATGAAGTCGATGAACCGGCACATGGGCAAGGTCGACTTCGAGGAGGCCCCCGAGGCGCCGGAGGCGTCGGCCGGCGCGAAGGGTGCGGCGGAGCCCGCGGGTTCCGCGAAGCGGAAGTAGGCGGGGGCGGGGCGGCACCGGACGACCGGTCCCCGCCCCGCCCGCGCGGACCGGTACGGCGACGGGCACACGGGTCGGATCGGCGTGAGCTCGCCGTCCGGCGTGCGCAGCGTCGACACTGCCGTCCGGTGTGTGGTCGGAGCCACTGCTGTCCGGGGTGCGCGTTCTCGTCGCTGCCGTCCGGCGTGGGGGCGTCGGCGCTGGTGTCCGGCGTGCGCGTTGTCGTCGCTGCCGTCCGGCGTGCGGGGCGTCGCCGACGTCCGCGAACCACTGCTGCCGCCCGGATCGGCATGGCGGCGACAACGCCCGGCCTCCGCGCCCGACCTCGCACCTGGCCTCCGCGCCCGAGCTCGCACCTGGACCCCCCGCACCCGGACCCCGCATACGGAGCCATAGTTCGCGAGATCGCGACCGGCTCCGCCCCCTGCCGCTGCACCGATCGCCGGTCCGAGCACGCAGCCCGGTCCGAGCACGCAGCCCGGCCCCAACCGGTCCGGCCCGGCCCTGACCGGCCCCGCCCCAACCGGTCCAGCCCATCGACGGAGCCGGACCCGCCGGGGTGGCGCCCGTGTCAGCTGTCGCCCGGGACCGGCACGCCCATGATTTCCCGGGCCTGCCGGGTCGGGGTCAGGCCCAGGCGCCAGGCCTGCCAGCCGTCCTCCAGGTCCACGCCCCTGTTCAGCACCACCCGGAACGCCGCCGCGCAGTCCTCCAGCTTCGTATCCCGCGTCGGATGCCCGGCCGCGATCAGGTCGGCCAGCTCCTGCTGGGCCACCACCGTGCCCACCTCCATGCCGCCCGGCGAGGCGTACGGCAGCAGCGTGCAGCGCAGGAAGCCCGCCCAGTCGGCGCCCCGCGTGTCGCCGTACGAGTCGAACAGCGCGGCCGCCTCACCGCACAGCTCCAGGGCCTGCGGCGCACGCTGGTTGCCCGCGTCGATCAGGGCCAGCTCCAGACATGTCCACGCCTCCCCGTGGGCGACCCCGATGCGCCGGAAGTCGGCACGCGCGTCCACCAGCAGCTGACGGGCGAAACCGGAGTTGCGCAGGTTGCCCGTCTGGGCGGCCCGCTGGTCGCGCGTGACCCGCCCCGAGTGGTGGCGGGCGCACGCCAGCCCGTACACGTCCCGCATCCGCGAGAACATCGTCCGGGCCCGCTCCAGCTGCCGTACCGCCTGATCGGTGTCGCCGGCCTCCTCCAGCGCCTGGCCCAGGTAGTAGAGCGTCCACGCCTCGCCCCGCGCGTCCTCGCTGTCGCGATGGCGGGCCAGGGCCGCGTTCAGCTGTTCCACCGCCGAGGCCGGATCGCCGTCCATCAGCCGGGCCCGGGCCAGCTGGGTCAGCGCCCACGCCGTGCCCCGCTCGTCCCTCGTCCGCCCGTACAGGTCCAGGGCGGTACGCAGCGCCGCCTCGGCCCGCTCCACATCGCCCATCCGCAGCCGCACCTGGCCCAGCTGGAACTGCGTCCACGCCTCCCCGTGCAGCGACTCGCCCTCGCGGTGCAGGACCAGCGCCGTGTCCAGGAGCTCCAGCGCCTCGGGCAGGTGGGCCCGGTCGCGCTCCACCGCGGCCAGCGCGTGCAACGACCAGGCCCGGTCCTCCGCCTGCGCCGCGGAGGACTGCAGCTCGATCGCCTCGCGCAGCCGTGCCGACGCCTCCGTCAGATTGCCCTGGTGGTGCAGGGTGATGCCGAGCGAGCACAGCGCCAGCGCCGTACCCGAGTCGTTCTGAGCCTCGCGGTACAGGCCGACGACGGACGACAGCGTCGTACGGGCCTTGTCCAGCTCGCCGAGCTGACGGGCCGCGATACCGGTCCGCCACTGCACCGACCGCTCCAGCAGCCCCTGGTCGACGGCCTGGGTCAACTCGCTGATCTCACCCAGCCGGTAGAGGTCGCCGCGCAGCAGGCAGTAGTCGCACAGCGCCCCCAGCAGATCGAGCACCGCGCCCTGGTCGACGCCCTCGCTGTGCCGCAGCGCGGACGTGATGAAGCTCGACTCGTCGTCCAGCCAGCGCAGCGCCGCGTCGAGGGAGCTGAAGCCGTGCGGTCCGAACTGCCCGGCCCGGGTGGACATCTTGCCGTCCACCATCCGGATCACCGCACCGGCCAGCTCCGCGTAGTTCACGATCAGCCGCTCCTGCGCGGCCGTACGGTCGGCCGGTTCCTCCTCGTCGAGCAGCCGGGCCAGGGCGAAGCCCCGTACGAGGTCGTGCAGCCGGTAGCGCGAGCCCCGCACATGGTCCAGCAGCCCGGCCCCGGACAGGTCCGCCAGCAGCCGTTCGGCCTCCTGGTCGTCGGCCGAGAGCAGCGCGGCTGCCGCCGCGGCGCCCAGACTGGCCCGCCCGGCCAGCGCGAGCCGGCGCAGCAGCCGCCGCGCCGGCTCGGACTGGTCGGTGTAGCGCAGCCACAGCGCCCGCTCGACCGGTGGAACCGGGCCGTACGCGGCGAGATCGGCGGCCAGCGCGCCAGGGGTACGCGTTCCGAGCGAGGAACCCGCGATCCGCAACGCCAGCGGCAGTCCGCCGCACAGCTCGGTGATCGCCTCGCTCGACGGGTAGTCGTACAGCCCTTGGTCCTCCTCCTGGGATGCCGTGCGCAGCAGCTCCTCCGCCCCTGCGGCATCCAGCGCGCCGACCTCCAGCTGGTGCACCCACGCGGGGAGCGACCCGGGCAGATCGAGCGGCTCGCGGGCGGTGACCAGGACGAGGCTGTCGGAACGTTCCGGAATCAGCGTGCGGACCTGCTCCACGTCGCTCGCGTCGTCGAGGACGATCGTCACCGGGGTTCCGGTCAGGTGCTGGTGGTACAGCTCGCCGAGCCGGCGCACCTGCTGCTCGGCCGAGGTTCCGGCCGCCCGGCCCGCGGAGCCCCCGTCGCGGAACAGCAGCTGTTCGCGGGGCGCGCCCAGCCGGTTCAGCAGGTGGAGCAGCGCGTCGCGGGTCGGAAGCGGCGGTTCGCCGTCCGCGCCACCGCGCAGGTCCACCACGCACGCGCCCCGGAACTGGTCCTTCAGATCGTGCGCCGCCCGTATGGCGAGCGAGGTGCGCCCGGCGCCCGGCGGGCCGTGCAGCACGACCACGGTCGGCTTCGTCTCCGTCGACGCACGGGCCGCGTGCACCCACTGCCCGATCCGGGTCAGCTCGGCACGGCGCCCCGCGAACCGGGTCTCGGGCGCGGGGAGATGGCTGAACGACTGCTCCAGGAGGGCGCGCATCCGCGCCGCCGCGCTGCGGTCGCCGCCGCGCAGGGACGGTGCGGTCCGGGGCTGGGCGGCGGCGGCCTTCTTCGCCGGGGTGCGGGACGCGGCGGTCAGCATCCGCTGCTGGTCGACGAACGGGCGGATGCCCCGTACCTCCAGCGCTGTCAGCCACTGGAGCCTCAACTGCTCGGTGCCGCCCGGCTGTCCGAGGGCTCCTGCCCGCCGGGAGGCGGCCGGCCAGTGCGATGCGGTGACCTTGGCGACGGTGGTGGTGGCGCCCGCGACCGCGACGATGGCGCCGGCACCGAGCGCCAGGCCGGAGGCGGTGCCGAGCGCCAGGTCCGCGCCGAAGGCGGCCGCCGCCGCAACTCCGGTGACGAGCAAGGGCGTTCCCAGCACGGTCCGGTTGAGCCTGTGCGCCAGCGGCGTCTGCCCGGCCGCCTCGGCGTCCAGGGCCTCGACGTACGCCGTGTACTCCTCTGCCGCACCCGCCGCCATGGTGTCCAGACCGGCCCGTGCACGCGTCATCAGTACGCCGGGGTCCGCCCGCCCGCCGGAACGGCGGACCTCTTCCTCCACAGCCCGCGCCAACAGCCTCTCGGCGTCCGCCCGGTGGCTGTCCCGCATCCGCATATGTCCCCCTCGGTTCCCGCCCGGCACCCGGCAGCGTGGAGTACCAGTCTCCTGCCTGGGGCCGGTGCGCGACAGGGAGTCTGCGAGACTGCGCTGACAGTCGTACGGAGAAAGCGGAGCGCAGGACCATGACCGACCGCGGCAGCGGCGAGGCGGCCGACAGGTTCCCCGGCGCGGAAACCGGCGGAGCCGGGCACCCTGCGGAAGGGGCGCCCGACACACGCTCCGACGCCGCGCTGACCGCCGCGATACGCGGGGGCGGCGACGCCGGGGCGACCGCCGAGCTCTACCGGCGCCACGCTCCCGCCGTCCTGAGGTACGCCCGCACCTGCTGCCGCGACCCGCACACCGCGGAGGACCTCGCCTCGGAGGTGTTCGCGCGCACCGTCCAGGCGGTCCTGGCCGGCAAGGGCCCGGTCGACGCGTGGCGCCCCTACCTCCTGACCGTCGTGCGACGCACCGCCGCCGAATGGGCCGAGGGTGCACGCCGGGTCGATCTCACGCCCGGCTTCGGGGCGTGGCTGGACGCGGCGGCACGACGCGGCGGGCCGGACCGGGTGAGCCGTGAGGAGACCGGTGAGGACCTGGTGGTGCGGGCGGAGACGGGCGGCATCGTGGCGCACGCGTTCCGCTCGCTGCCCGAGCGGTGGCGGACGGTCCTCTGGCACTCCGTGGTGGAGGAGGAGCCCGCGGCCCAGGTGGGCACCCTGCTCGGGCTCACGCCCAGCGGGGTTGCCTCGCTGACGGCCCGCGCCCGGGAGGGGCTGCGGGAGGCCTATCTCGCCGCCCACGCCGAGCAGGGCGCGGCCGACGAGGAGTGCCGCAGGTGCAGTGCCGGTCTCGCCGCCGCGGTACGGCGGTCCCGGCCGCGCCGGGACGCCGCGCTCGACCGGCACCTGGAGGGCTGCGCCCGTTGCCGCGAGGCGGCCCGGGAGCTGAGGGACCTCAACCAGCGGCTGCGTACCGTGCTCCCCGCCGCGGTGCTGCTGTTCGGCGGTCCCGCCTACATCGAGGCGCGTGCGGCCGGGGCCGCGGGCAGCGCCCCGGCCGGTCACGGTGCGGGCGGGAGCGCGGGGGCGTCCGGTGCGAAGGCCGCCGCGCTCGCCGTGGCCGCGTCGGCCGCCCTGCTCGGGGGCTGGCTGGTCTGGCCGGGCGGCGGTGATTCGCAGGAGCCGCCCCCGCCGGTCGTGCAGGACGCCCCCGCTCCCGCTCCCGCCGCTCCGGCGCCCTCCGCCACCACGAGTCCGGCCCCGTCCGCCTCCCGGACCCGGCCCCCGGCGCCGCCCTCCCCGACCACCGGGACGGAGCGGCCGACGGCATCGGCGGCCCCCGCCGCGGCTGCCGTCGGCGGGCCGAGCAGCCTGCGGTTCGTGTCGACCGGTGCCTGCATGGAGATCCCGGGCGGCAGCACCGCGGCCGGTGTGCGGCCGGTGGAGGCCGCCTGCGACGGTGGCGCCTACCAGCGGTGGGTGCTGCTGGAGCCGTTCCGGGGCGACCGGTCGCGGACCCAGGTCCGCAACGAGGCGACCGGGCTGTGCCTGACGCGTTCCGGCAGCACGCAGGACCACGCCGAGGTGACCCAGTTGGGATGCGACGCCGCCCGGAGCACCCAGCTGTGGAATCTCTGGACGGACCCGGACCGGGGCGAGGCCGCCCTGCGGGACGCCGGCGGTACGCGGTATCTGGGCCTGGTCGAGTGGGCGAAGGCGGACAAGGGGCAGCAGCACGGACCGGCGACCGGGACCACGCGCTACTACTACGGATCCGACTCCATGAGGTTCCGCTTCGAGCCGGCGCTCCTGGGGGAGCGGTAGGGCCTGTCACACCTCAAGGTAAAGGGTCGGCAAAGTCGCGGGATGCCGGACGGGCCGCTTCCTCTTTTTCCTTCGGAAGCACTTCCGAAGGAAAAAGGACCTCATGAAGACATCCGCTCTTGGCCGCATCGCCCTGGTCTGCGGCGTCGCCGCGCTCACCGGAGGCGTTGTCCCCGCCGCCGCGCATGCGGACGATGCCACGGTGGAGAAGAAGATCCTCCCCGTCATGGTCGAGTTCAGCGACAGCGCCTTCCAGCACCCGGACGAGGTGAGGGCGAGCACGCCGGACACCTACTTCGGGGCGAAGAAGGACTCGGTCGCCTCGTTCTTCAAGGAGATGTCGCGCGGGAGGTTCGCCTACGTACCGGCCGTCAAGGAGCAGATGGCAGGGCCCGTCACGCTGCCGATGACCGCCGCGGGCTGCGATCACGGCAAGGTCAACACCCTCACCCAGGAGGCGCTGGCCGAGCAGGGTCTGGTGCGCGGCAAGGACTACGACAGCCTTTCGATGATCTTCCCGGCGCAGAAGACCGGCTGCGCCTGGGCCGGCCTCGCCACGGTCCCCGGTCCGTACAGCTGGATCAACCTGTACGGCACCGCCGGCGGCCTCGGCGTCGTCGGGCACGAACTCGGCCACAACCAGGGCTTCGGGCACCAGGGCCGCTCCATGTGCACCGACGGCGACCTGGTCGACTGCACGTCCGACGGCACCAGCGCCAAGTCGGTCATGGGCGGCGGCGGCCCGGCGGCCGGTTTCTCCGCCCCCGAACTGATCCGCGCCGGATGGCTCTCCGGCAGCGAGGCCGTCAAGGTCTCGAAGTCGGGTACGTACGCGCTGCGTTCCCTGCACGGCGAGGGCGACGGGACGCGCGCCCTGGACATCCCGATGGGCGAGGACCGGCTCGTCGTCGAATACCGCCACGCGGCGGGAACCGTGGACGGCCGGATCGAGGGCGTGCACGCCTACCGGGTGCCCAAGGGTGCCTACGGCTCCTCCACGCTGATCGACCTGACCGAGGAGAACGAGACGGCGGGCAACTCCGCCCCGGCCGACGCGGACGCCGTCACGGCCCTTACCGACAGGGCGAGCAAGGTCTCCCTGGCGGTCGTCTCCTCCGGTAACGGCAAGGCCATCGTGAAGGTCGCCCTGAACGGCGAGAGCCTGGCCGACGAGGCGCCCGGCCCGTCGGCGAAGCCGTCGGTGAACCCCGAGCACACCGGCACGGACACCGACGCCGGTGACGGCGTGTCAGCGGGCTCCGAAGCTGCGTCCGCGGGCTCCGACGGCCCGTCCGCCGATTCCGGCGGCGGCGCCGAGGTCGGGAGCGGCGGATCGGCACCGGCAGCCGGCGGTGACGCCGGCTCGGACCTCGCGGCCACCGGAGCGGGCCCGGGCACGCTCCCGCTGGTCGCGGCCGGAGCCGGACTGGTCGCGGTCGGCGGCGCCCTCGTGGTCGCCCGGCGCCGCAAGCGCGCCTGATCTCAAGGCAGTCGGCCCGTCCGTCCGCGCGTGACCTCGTGGCGGACGGACGGGGCCCCGGTCCCGCCCGGTCCGGCCGCCGGTGGCGGTCAGGACGGTTCGGCGGGGTCGTGGGTGATCAGGTCTCCCGGCTGGCACCGGAGGACCTCGCAGATCTTCGACAGGGTCGAGAAGCGCACGGCCTTGGCCCGCCCGTTCTTGAGAATGGACAGGTTGACGACGGTGATGCCCACCTGTGAGGACAGCTCGGTGAGTGTCATGCCGCGCTCGGCGAGGACCCGGTCGAGGTGGATCCGGATCCCGTGGAGTTCGTCTTCGGGCATCAGATGGTCGCTTCGACGTCCTCGCGCATGCGCACGCCCTCGCGCATGATCCTCCCCATGATCACCGCGCCCAGACCGGCGAGGACGAGTGCCGTCGGGCCGGAGAATCCGAGCCCGGAGCCCACCACCGGCGCCATGCTCCCGGCGAGCCAGGACTGCGACGAGCCGACGACGAGGCCGGCCAGCGGCGTGCCCACGGCGACGAGCCAGCCGAGAGCCGAGAGCCGGCGAGCCACCGTGTCCGTGAAGGGCCCCTGCTCAAGGACGCCAGTCACCAACCGGGAGAAGAGCAGCAGTGCGAGGGCGCCGAAGAGGAGCCACGGCAGTTCGCTCCCGAGGTCGGCGGCCCGCTGTCCCACGGAGGGGCTGTCCTGGCAGAGGCGTGCGGTACTGCTGGACACGTCCACGCCCTTGCCGACAGGCGGTCCTTCCGGCCCGAGGGAGGAGTTGGCCCAGAATCCCGTCTTCACGCAGACCGCGCCGTCGTCGAGCATGTGCGAGGCGCCCTTGCCCAGGAAGGCCAGCCCGCAGAGCACCGCCAGGCCGAAGGTGACCGTGGCCAGTGTTCTCGTAAGTCGCGTGTTCATGGCGTCCCCCATATCGATGTTCGATATGGGAAGACTAGTGGAGCATATCGATATTCGACAAGTCGACGCTTCCGGCGCGACCTGACGGGACGGGCCGGGCGTATGCCCGGCCCGTCCCGTCGGACGTCGTTACCGCTGCCGGGCGGCGCGACGGCGCGCCACCAGGACCGCGCCCGCGCCGAGGACCAGGGCCCCGCCGGCGGCGGCCGTGAGGGGCAGGGTCGAACCGGAGCCGGTGCTGGCCAGGTCACCGCCCGTGGAGGACGAGCCCGAGGTGCCCGAGGCGGAGCTGCCGCCCGTGGCGGCGGTACCCGAGCCGGACGTCGAACCGGAAGTGCCGGAGCCGGAACCGCCGGAGGCGGCCGTGCCCGAGCCGGACGTCGAACCGGAGCCGCCGGAGGCGGCCGTCCCCGAACCGCCGGAGCCGGACGTCGAGCCGCCGCCGCCCGTGGTGCCGGCGCCGTCCACGTCGAGCAGGATGTCCGCCGTGTCGTTCGACTTGACCGGGTCGAAGGACCGGGGCTTCTTCTCGAGCGCCACCGAGCCCTTGGCGCCGGGCACGGCCTTGTCGATCTTCAGCTTGAACTTGTAGGTGTTCTCGCTGTTCGCGCGGATGAACGAGCTGCTGGTGCCGCAGACGTACGTCCCCTGCCCCTCGCTCCGGCAGGAGTGGGTCCCGGTGACCGTCGTGCCGGCAGGCATCTTGATGTGGACGTTGGTCACCGATTCGTAGGGCTCCCCAGCCACCCAGCCGGGTCCTGCGTTGGTGAACTTCACCGTCAGCGGGACGGTGTCGCCGACCTTGCCCTTCAGGTGGGCACCCGTCACCTGGAAGTCGGCCGTGCTCTCGGCGGTCACCTTCGTCTTGCCCCAGTAGGGCTCGGTGGAGCCCGGGGCGGCCGGGGTCTCGCCGGGCCGTTCCACCAGCTTCACCGCGGGACCGGTGCCTTGATCCGGGGAGCCCTCCTCGCCCGTACCGGTCTGGATGCGGCTCCTGCTGACCCTCACGGCCAGCTCGTCGTTCAGGGCGTTGTCCTGCACCTTCAGCTTCAGGCCCTCGGGCGCGTAGACGACACCGGGGCTCACCGTCTGGTCGAACTCGCAGACCAGGGCGTAGGACTGAGGCGCCTCGTCGGCGCCGCCGAGGCTGTGGGTGAAGCAGTTGGAGGGCGTCGGGTACGGGGAGTAGCTGAGGCCCGGGGTCACGGACCAGATCATCCAGACCTTGTCGAGCGCTTCGGAGCCCGTGTTGGTGAAGGAACCCGGCAGATCGACTTCACTGCCCGGCTTCACCCCGTCGATCGGACCGATCTTGCCCAGCACGAGACCGGTGTCCGGGTCTGCGGCGCCTGCGGGCGCGGCACCCAGCATCAGCAGGGCCGCGGCGCCGACGGCGCCGGCGGTGCGGCGGAGCGTGCGGTGGCCGGGGGAAGCATGAACCATGGAAACCTCTGGGTGAAGTGACAGATACGGACGCCGGAACAATGCGGGAACGCTTGTTCGCTCAGAAGACCTCCGACGACGCCGGGGGGTTGTACGGGAGCGAAGACGGCATTCGGATCTCTTCTCCGGAAACGGACAGGGGCCGGGTCTCCGCCGATCGGGCCCGGGCCGCCGGCGGCCCGGGCCCACACGTCCTCGAACCACGGGCAACGCAGGCGGAGCGATGGCGGGCGAGGTGCCCGGCGAGCCGGTGCCGGTCCTGCCCGCGGCCTCCACCCGTGGCGTATGGGCGGGTCGCCGACGCGTGCGCAAGGATGGGGGTATGCCCAACCGACTTGCGCAGGCCACGTCCCCCTACCTCCTTCAGCACGCGGAGAACCCGGTCGACTGGTGGCCATGGGAGGCAGACGCGTTCGAGGAGGCCCGGCGGCGCAACGTCCCCGTGCTCTTGAGCGTCGGCTACAGCGCGTGTCACTGGTGCCACGTCATGGCGCACGAATCGTTCGAGGACGAAATCACCGCCGCGTACATGAACGAGCACTTCGTGAACGTCAAGGTCGACCGCGAGGAGCGCCCCGACGTCGACGCCGTCTACATGGAGGCGGTGCAGGCCGCGACCGGCCAGGGCGGCTGGCCGATGACCGTCTTCCTCACCGCGGACGCGGAGCCCTTCTACTTCGGTACGTACTTCCCGCCCCGGTCCCGGCAGGGCCTGCCGTCCTTCCGGCAGGTCCTGGAAGGTGTGGCGGCGGCCTGGACCGACCGTCGTGAGGAGGTCGCCGAGGTCGCCTCGCGCATCGTCCACGACCTGTCCGAGCGCACCCTCACCCAGGGCGGCGAGGGCCTGCCCGGCGAGCCGGAGCTCGCCCAGGCGCTGCTCGGACTGACCCGGGAGTACGACGAGAAGCACGGCGGCTTCGGTGGCGCGCCCAAGTTCCCGCCGTCGATGACGATCGAGTTCCTGCTGCGCCACCACACCCGCACCGGGGCCGACGGCGCCCTTCAGATGGCGGCCGACACCTGCGAGGCGATGGCCAGGGGCGGGATCTACGACCAGCTGGGCGGCGGCTTCGCCCGCTACGCGGTGGACCGCGAGTGGGTCGTCCCGCACTTCGAGAAGATGCTCTACGACAACGCGCTGCTCTGCCGCGTCTACGCCCACCTGTGGCGCTCCACCGGCTCCGGGCTGGCCCGCCGGGTGGCGCTGGAGACCGCCGACTTCATGGTCCGCGAGCTCCGGACGGCCGAGGGCGGCTTCGCCTCCGCGCTGGACGCCGACAGCGAGGACGCGAACGGGAAGCACGTCGAGGGCGCGTACTACGTCTGGACGCCCGCGCAGCTGCGCGAGGTGCTGGGCGAGGAGGACGCCGTGTTCGCCGCGGAGCTCTTCGCGGTGACCGACGAGGGGACCTTCGAGGAGGGCTCCTCGGTGCTCCAGCTCCCGCGGACGGACGCGGCGGAGCCCGCGGACGCCGAGGACGGGGCCCGCGCCGCAGATGTGCGGGCCCGGCTGCTCGCCGCCCGTGAACTGCGCGCGAGGCCGGGGCGGGACGACAAGGTGGTCGCCGCGTGGAACGGACTGGCGATCGCCGCACTCGCCGAGACGGGGGCGTACTTCGACCGCCCCGACCTGATCGAGCGCGCCACCGAGGCGGCGGACCTGCTGGTGCGGCTCCACATGGGCCCCGTCGCCCGGCTGGGCCGTACGTCGAAGGACGGCCGCGCCGGCGAGCACGCCGGGGTGCTGGAGGACTACGGCGATGTCGCGGAGGGTTTCCTGGCCCTGGCCGCCGTCACCGGCGAGGGGGCCTGGCTGGAGTTCGCGGGCTTCCTGACGGACATCGTGCTCCAGCACTTCACCGGCGAGGGCGGGCAGTTGTACGACACGGCGGACGACGCCGAGCAGCTGATCCGCCGGCCGCAGGACCCCACGGACAGTGCGACCCCGGCGGGCTGGACCGCGGCGGCCGGTGCACTGCTCTCGTACGCCGCGTACACCGGATCGGAACCCCACCGCACGGCGGCCGAGGGGGCGTTGGGTGTGGTGAAGGCACTGGGACCGCGGGCGCCGCGGTTCACCGGCTGGGGGCTCGCGGTGGCCGAGGCGCTGCTCGACGGGCCGCGCGAGGTGGCGGTCGCCGGGCCCGTCGGCGGTGTGCTGCACCGTACGGCCCTGCTGGGGCGGGCGCCCGGCGCGGTGGTCGCGGCGGGCGAGACGGCGGGTACGGAGTTCCCGCTGCTGGCGGACCGTCCGATGGTGGACGGTGTGCCGACGGCGTATGTGTGCCGGCACTTCGTGTGCGACGCGCCGACCACGGACCCGGAGGTGCTGGCGGACGCGCTCGGGGGCAGCGGTTCCTGAGGCGCGTCACAGCCGCAGGCCGCTCCCCAGCGTGTCGAGCGCCTCGTCGATCATCGCCACGAGGTCGCCCTTCTGGCCGTGCTCGCCCCAGTACAGCGTGACCTCGCGCAGCGCGCCGAGCACCGCCGCGATGAAGACCCGGATCTGCAGGTCGTCCGGGCTGCGGCCGGTGCGGTCGGCGAGCACCTGCGTGAGCACCTTGGCCGTGTCCGACATGGTCTCCGTCATCCGGGCCCGGATGGCGGGGACCTCCACCATCAGCCGCGTGCGCTGGCGCAGTTCCTCGTCCTCCGTGGTGACGAACGCAGTCAGTGCCTCGTGCATCATCAACCGCATGGACTCCAGCGGGAGTTCGTCCGCCGGGCGGCTCCGGAGCACGGCTTCCATGATCGGGTCGTACTCGTCGGTGAGGACGATGTCCTCCTTGGTCGCGAAGTACCGGAACACCGTGCTCGGCGACACCTCGGCCGCCTCCGCGATCTGCTCGATGGTCGTCGCCTCGTAGCCCTGCTCCTGGATGAGGCGGTACGTCGCCTGCCGGATCGCGACCCGTGTCTTGAGCTTCTTGCGCTCGCGCAGACCCATCGGGGGCTGCGCGCCGGGTGCAGTGAAGGAGGGGGTGCGGGAGGTGGCGGCCATGGTCGCCATTGTCACGCATCGACGGGGGCGGCGGCCACGTCCGCGGACTCCGTCCGCCGGCGGTCCGGCGTGGTCAGGAAGGCCGCGACCAGCAGGGCGCTCACCAGTGCCGTCGCACCGATGACGAGCAGGACCAGGCTCATCCCGTGGACGTACGCCGCGTCGGCGGAGTCCGCGAGCCGCTGCGCGCCGAGCCGTGCGGCGACGGAGTGGGCGGCGACGACGGAGTCCCCGGCCGCGTCCGCGGCGGCCGCCGGTACGCCCGTGGTGTCGAGCCGGCCGCTGTAGGCACCGGCGAGCAGGCTGCCCAGCAGGGCGATCCCCAGGGCGCTGCCCGTCTGCCGCACGGTCATCAGCAGCCCCGATCCGCTGCCCGCCCGGTCCGCGGGCAGGGCGCCGAGGGCCGCGTCCATGGCGGGGACGACGGCGAAGCCGAAACCGAACCCGGCGACGGAGAGCCAGAGCGCGGTGAAGCCGTAGCCGCTGTCGATCGTCGTACGGCTGCCGAGCAGCGCGGCGAAGGCGAGGACGACGAGACCGGCCGACATCGTGGCGCGGGCGCCGAACCGTGCGGTGACCGGGCCGCCGGCCTTCGCGGCGACGATCAGCCCGCCCATCATGGGCAGCATCCGCAGCCCGGTGCCGAAGGCGTCGTGGCCCAGGACGGCCTGGAGGTAGCCGGGCAGGATGAACATCAGCCCGGCCATCACGAACATCACGAGTGTGGCGGCGAGCGCGCTGAGCAGGAACGGCCGCTGCCGCAGCAGGGACATGTCGAGCATCGGGCGGGCGGCCTTGCGTTCCCGTACGACGAGTGAGGCGAGCAGTGCCGCACCGGCGGCGAGTACGGCGAGCACCAGCGGGTCGTCCCAGCCGCGGCCCGGTGCCTCGATGATCGCGTAGATCAGGGCGCCGAGGCCGGTCGCGGTCAGGGCGGTGGAGACGATGTCGACCTCGGGCGACGCGGGGTCCCGGGTCTCGGGGAGCAGGAACACGCAGGCGGTGATGCCGATGCCGACCATGGGGATGTTGACCAGGAAGATCGAGCCCCACCAGAAGTGGTCGAGGAGCCAGCCGCCGAGGATCGGACCGAGCGGCATGCCGAGCGCGGAGGCCGCCGAGACGATGCCGATGGCCTTGATCCGGTCCTTCGGCTCACCGAAGAGCGAGGGCAGGACGGCGAGGGCGAGCGGCATGACGAGCGCGCCGCCGACGCCCATGACGCAGCGGGCCGCCACGACGGCCGGTACGCCGTCGGCGAGCGTTCCGGCGACCGAGCCGACGAGGAAGATGCCGAGGCCGGTGATGAGCATCCGCCGGCGGCCGAACCGGTCGCCGAGCAGGCCCGCCGGAAGCATCAGGGCGGCGAACACGACGACGTAGGCGTCGGCCATCCACTGCTGTTCACCGGTGGTGGCGCCGAGGTCTCCCGCCATGGTCGGCAGTGCCACGTTGAGGATCGTCATGTCGAAGCCGAGGACGAGCATGCTCGCCACCAGCGCCCCCAGGGCCCACCAGCGTCGGTTCATGGCCTACTCCTTTGAGAGTTGAAGTCAAGTGACAGTAACTCTCAAAAGGTGGTGAGTGTCAATCCGCTCGGGTGTGCCTTCCGCGTCCTGGTGTGAATCCGGGCATGAAGAAGGGCCGCGGCTCGGAAGCCGCGGCCCTGGTCGAGGGGGAGGGGGTGCTCAGTTGTGGTTGTAGGCCACCAGTGAGATGCCGACGTAGTGAACGGTGAAGGCGGCCAGGGTCAGCGAGTGGAAGACCTCGTGGAAGCCGAAGAAGCGCGGTGACGGGTTCGGCCGCTTGATGCCGTAGATGACGCCGCCGGCGCTGTAGAGCAGCCCGCCGACGACGACGAGCACCAGCACCGCGATCCCGCCGGTCCGCATGAAGTCCGGCAGGAAGAAGACCGCCGCCCAGCCCATCGCGATGTAGCAGGGGGTGTAGAGCCACCGCGGGGCGCCGACCCAGAAGACCCGGAAGGCGATGCCCGCGACCGCCGCCGCCCAGACCGCCCACAGGAGCGGGGTCCCGGTCGATTCGGGCAGCAGGAGCAGGGTCAGCGGCGTGTAGGTGCCCGCGATGATCAGGAAGATGTTCGCGTGGTCGAGCCTGCGCAGTACGGCCTCGCCGCGCGGCCCCCACGTGCCGCGGTGGTAGACCGCGCTCACGCCGAACAGCAGGCACGCCGCCAGGATGTAGATCCCGCAGGCGATCCGGCCGCGGGTGCTGTCCGTGAGCGCGATGAGCACGATGCCCGCGATCAGGACGGCGGGAAACATCCCGGCGTGCAGCCAGCCGCGCATGCGTGGCTTCAGCTCGGCGGCATCGGTTCCGGCTGGTTCCAGCCCGGCGGGTTCGGGCGCGGCGGCGGCAGCAGTCATTCCCGCATCGTACCTACGCCACCGTAGGTAACGAATATGAGTGGCGATGCTCACGTGGGCGGCCCTCTGGACATATGGGCGGATCGGTCGGATGATCAAATGAGTGCGGTCGGCACCGGATGAGCGCCAGGGAATTCGAAGGGGTAGAAGCATCCGGGTCGCAGCCCCCACGGGGCCTACCAAACAGACACCCTCACCAAGGAGCGATCGTGGCGCGCGACATCGCGGCTCCCCTCACTGTTCCCACCAACCACCAGGAGCTCGTCTCCTGGGTCGACGAGATCGCAGCCCTCACCGAACCGGACCGAGTGGTCTGGTGCGACGGCTCCGAGGCCGAGTACGAGCGCCTGTGCGGGGAGCTCGTCGCCAAGGGCACGTTCACCAAACTCGACGAGATCAAGCGCCCGAACTCGTACTACGCCGCCTCCGACCCGAGCGATGTCGCGCGTGTCGAGACCCGGACGTTCATCTGCTCCGCGAAGGAGGAGGACGCCGGTCCGACGAACCACTGGAAGGACCCCGCCGAGATGCGGGAGATCTTCGTGGGGGAGAAGGGCGTCTTCCGCGGCTCCATGCGTGGCCGCACCATGTACGTCGTGCCCTTCTGCATGGGCCCCGTCGGCTCGCCGCTCTCCGCGATCGGCGTCGAGATCACCGACTCCGCGTACGTCGCCGTCTCGATGCGCACCATGACGCGCATGGGCCAGGCAGTCCTCGACGAGCTCGGCACCGACGGCTTCTTCGTCAAGGCCGTCCACACGCTCGGCGCACCCCTGGAGGAGGGCCAGGAGGACGTTCCGTGGCCCTGCAACTCCACCAAGTACATCTCGCACTTCCCCGAGGACCGCGAGATCTGGTCCTACGGCTCCGGCTACGGCGGCAACGCCCTGCTCGGCAAGAAGTGCTACGCGCTGCGCATCGCCTCCGTGATGGCGCGCGACGAGGGCTGGCTCGCCGAGCACATGCTGATCCTGAAGCTCACGCCGCCGCGCGGTGAGTCGAAGTACGTCGCGGCCGCGTTCCCGAGCGCCTGCGGCAAGACGAACCTCGCCATGCTGGAGCCCACGATCTCCGGCTGGACCGTCGAGACCATCGGCGACGACATCGCCTGGATGCGGTTCGGCGAGGACGGCCGCCTCTACGCGATCAACCCCGAGGCGGGCTTCTTCGGCGTCGCGCCCGGCACCGGCGAGCACACCAACGCCAACGCCATGAAGACCATGTGGGGCAACTCCGTCTTCACCAACGTCGCGCTCACCGACGACGGCGACGTCTGGTGGGAGGGCATGACCGAGGAGCTCCCGAAGCACCTCACGGACTGGAAGGGCAACGACTGGACCCCCGAGTCCGGCACGCCCGCCGCCCACCCCAACGCCCGCTTCACCGTTCCGGCCGGCCAGTGCCCGATCATCGCGCCCGAGTGGGAGGACCCCAAGGGCGTGCCGATCTCGGCCATCCTCTTCGGCGGCCGCCGCGCCTCGGCCGTCCCGCTGGTCACCGAGTCCTTCAACTGGCAGCACGGTGTCTTCCTGGGAGCCAACGTGGCCTCCGAGAAGACCGCCGCCGCCGAGGGCAAGGTCGGCGAGCTGCGCCGCGACCCGTTCGCCATGCTGCCGTTCTGCGGCTACAACATGGGCGACTACATGAACCACTGGCTGAAGGTCGGCGCGGACAAGCCGGACCAGTCGAAGCTCCCGAAGATCTACTACGTGAACTGGTTCCGCAAGAACGACGCGGGCAAGTTCGTCTGGCCCGGCTTCGGCGAGAACAGCCGCGTCCTGAAGTGGATCGTCGAGCGCCTGGAGGGCAAGGCCGAGGGCGTCGAGACCCCGATCGGCATCCTGCCGGCCAAGGGCTCGATCGACACCGACGGCCTGGACCTCTCCGAGTCCGACCTGGACTTCCTGCTCAAGGTGGACAAGGAGGTCTGGCGCGAGGAGGCGGCGCTGGTCCCCGAGCACCTCAACACCTTCGGTGACCACACGCCGAAGGAACTGTGGGACGAGTACCGGGCGCTGGTCAAGCGCCTGGGCTGACCGCCCCCCGAACTCCGTGGCCGGGTTCCCGACATCCGCCCTGACCTGTGGGGTCAACGGCCCGCCGCGGTAGGGACGTGCACGAACACGTCCCTGGAGCAGCCCCCGGAACCGTCATACGTTTCCGGGGGCCGCTCCCGTTTGCAGCGGGTTTCGAGGACCTGGCGGTGGGGGTCACGGCGACCAGGGAGACCGCCGGTCCGGCGCCGGCCGAGATGTGTGCGCACCGACGTGACGTTCCTGTCGACGGCTCCGGCCGAGGCGTCCTCGCCGGCCCCGTGAAGGGGGTGGCACCCGGTCCACGCGCCTCGACGGCCGTGGACCGGGGCCGTCAGAGGGCGCCGACCAGCCGCGACGGGGCGGGGGAGCCGGCGGCAGCGGCCGAGACCGCTGCGGTGTGGGCGTCCATACGTTCGGCCGAGAGGATCGCGACCACGGTGTCGGCGCGGGACGCCGCCACCACCAGGGCCCGGCCCGCGAGGGCGTGGGCGCGGCGGTGGAGGGTGGCCGCGGGTGCGTCGCTCAGTCCGGCCTGCCGGGCGGGCGGTGCGCCGCGCAACCGGGCGACCTGCTCGGCGATGCGGTCGCCCGCCTCGGCGAGGCCCAGTTCGTCGGTGACCGCGAGCAGGGCGGCCAGGTGCCCGGCGAGCTGGATGTCCAGCTCCTCCTCGCGGGTGCGGTGTGGGAAGTCCTCGGCGTGGTCGGCCGGTGTGTGGACCGATTTGGTGCGGATCGGTTCGTACATGGATGGCCTCCTGGTGGTGCTGTGGGAACCATCCTAGCTTGGATTCAGTCTAAAGTTGTCCATCTTCGAAACAGTGGGATGCGTGCGATGACCGCGACCGGGTCACACCTGCCCGTATCCGTCCAGGAAGCGGGCGATCCGGCCGATCGCGTCCGTCAGGTCCTCGGTGGAGGGCAGGGTCACGACCCGGAAGTGATCGGGCTCCGGCCAGTTGAACCCCGTCCCGTGCACGACCATGATCTTTTCGGCCCGCAGCAGGTCGAGGACCATCTGCCGGTCGTCCTTGATCTTGTAGACCTTCGGGTCGAGCCGGGGGAAGAGGTACAGCGCCCCCTTCGGCTTCACGCAGGTCACGCCCGGAATCTGCGTCAGCAGGTCGTACGCCACGTCCCGCTGCTCCAGGATCCGGCCGCCCGGCAGCACCAGGTCGTTGATCGACTGCCGTCCGCCGAGTGCCGTGGCCACGGCGTGCTGCGAGGGCATGTTGGCGCACAGCCGCATGTTGGCCAGGATCGTCAGCCCCTCGATGTACGAGGAGGCGTGCGCCTTCGGTCCGCAGACCGCCATCCAGCCCGAGCGGTAGCCGGCCACCCGGTAGTTCTTCGACAGCCCGTTGAAGGTGAGCACCATCAGGTCGGGGGCGATGGCGGCGGTCGGGGTGTGGGTCGCTCCGTCGTACAGGATCCGGTCGTAGATCTCGTCGGAGCAGACCACCAGGTTGTGACGACGGGCGATCTCCGTCAGGCCGCGCAGCATCTCGTCGTCGTACACCGCACCCGTCGGGTTGTTCGGGTTGATGATGACGATGGCCTTGGTGCGGTCGGTGATCTTCCGCTCGATGTCGGCCAGGTCCGGCATCCAGTCCGACTGCTCGTCGCAGCGGTAGTGCACGGCGGTCCCGCCGGCGAGCGAGACCGACGCCGTCCACAGCGGATAGTCCGGAGCCGGAACGAGCACCTCGTCGCCGTCGTCGAGCAGCGCCTGCATCGACATCTGGATCAGCTCGGAGACCCCGTTGCCCAGGTAGACGTCCTCGACGTCGAGGTCGATCCCCTTGGTCTGGTAGTGCTGCATCACCGCCCGCCGAGCGGACAGCAGCCCCTTCGCGTCGCCGTAACCGTGCGCCCCGGAGAGGTTGCGCAGGATGTCCTCGAGGATCTCGGGCGGGCACTCGAAACCGAACGCGGCAGGGTTGCCGGTGTTCAGCTTGAGGATGCGATGGCCTGCTGCTTCCAGCCGCATCGCCTCCTCGAGCACGGGGCCCCGGATTTCGTAACAGACGTTGGCGAGCTTCGTGGACTGGATGACCTGCATGTCTGCGAGCTTACGACTGTGTTTCGCGGGCCGCCCCGCCTTTCCGGGGTCATTGACCCACACGGGTCCGTCGGTCCCCCGCCCCGGCTTCCATCGCCATGTGCCCGTGCCCCGGGACCGTGGGAACCCGGGGCGGGGGCCGGGCCGGGGCTTGGAATGGGGTGGAACGGGGGCGTGACGGACCGGGGCGGGTGAGATGCGCCACGGCGCGCCGCGGCCCGCCGGCGCCGCCACGGTCACCCGGGCAGCCGGGCACCTTCCGGCAGGCGGATCGCGAAGGTGTCGGCGAGGACGCGGACCGTCTCCGCGGCGTCCGACAGCTCACGCTCCTCCCGCCCGCCGTCGTGGTCCGTCACCACGAGGGTGCGCCCGGCGAGCGACAGGTGGGCGTCAGGGGTGGTGCGCTGCACGTACAGCAGATGCTCGAACGGCGAACGCGGGTTGGTCGCGATGTGCCAGTTGATGACCTCGAAGTCGGGCGCCTCGAACGGCTCCACCGTGAACGCGTACTGCCCCTGCCAAGCCCCGTCGCCCGCCCGGGCCTGGAGTTCCCACAGCTCGAGCGGCCCGTCGTGCGTCGTGTGGACGAGCCGGTGGCGGCGCGGAGTGTCGTACAGCTCGGCGCCCGCGGCCAGCGGGATCGGCTCCAGCAGCGAGCCCGCGGCGCCGAAGCCGACGTCGGCGAGATACGGCGTCGGCTCGCCCGGCACCCCGACGCGCATCAGCATGTGCGTCCGCGGCCGGACGTCCCCGGGGCCGGCGCCCAGCACGACCCGGGCGCACAGCAGCGTGACCTCGAAGCCCAGCGCCCGCAGTGCGGCGGCCAGGAGCGTGTTGTGCTCGTAGCAGTAGCCGCCCCGCTCACTCCGTACGAGCTTCGCCTCCAGATCGGCGAGGTCGAGCGAGGGCACGGTGCCGAGGACGGGGTCCAGGTTCTCGAACGGGATGCCCAGCGCATGCGCACGGTGCACGGAACGCAGCACGGCCACGGTGGGCCGGCGCTCCCCGCTCCAGCCGATGCGGGCGAGATAGGCATCGAGGTCGAGGACGTGTTCGCGGTCGGAAGTCATGCACCGACGGTACGCAGCCCGGTCGGCCGGGCGCCTCCCGCCGGAGCCGGGCACCTGTAACCCGCGTGACGGGCGGCTGTCCTCGTCGTAGGGTCCCGGCCATGGACTGGAAGGCCTGGCACGACGCGTACGACGCTCCCGAATCATGGATGGCACGGCGGCTGCGCGCCGTCCAGGACCGGATCCGGGACGCCCTGGACGCCGCGCCGCCCGGCCCGCTGCGGGTGGTCAGCGTGTGCGCGGGCCAGGGGCGCGACCTCATCGACGTGCTGGCGGACCACCCCCGGCGCGACGACGTCCGGGCCCGGCTGGTGGAGCTCGACCCCGGGAACACGGCATACGCACGGGAGTCGGCCCGCAGGGCGGGTCTGAGCCGGGTGGACGTGGTCACGGGCGACGCCTCGCTCACCGATCACTACCTCGGCCTGGCGCCCGCCGATCTCGTGCTGGTCTGCGGTGTGTTCGGCAACATCGTCGACGCCGGCATCGAGCGCACCGTCGACACCTGCACCCGGTTGTGCCGGACCGGCGGCACGGTCGTCTGGACACGCAACCGCCACGCACCCGACCGCGTGCCAATGGTCTGCGACTGGTTCGAGGAGCGCGGCTTCGAGCGGCTGTGGCTGTCCGGTCCGGACGCGGGCTTCGGCGTCGGCGCCCACCGCTTCACGGGCAGGCCGGGTGAACTGGCTCCGGGGCAGCGGATGTTCGACTTCGTCGGGTACGACGTACTCGAAGCGGCGAGGGCGGGCAGCCGGGCAGCGGCGTCCTGATGCTGCCGGCCGGCCCGGCCGTCTCCCCCAGGGACCGGGCGCTGAGGCATGTCGCCTCCCTGTCCTCGGGGAGGCCGCTCGACCCCTCGCTGCGGCTGACGCTGAACTTCCACCCGGACCGCGAGACGGCGGGGCTGCCCGTGCTGGACGCGCTGGCGCGGGACGGTGCCTACCGCTCGCAGTTCGTGACGGGCACCGGCAACGGCGGCCTCACGGCGTATCCGGGCGGGGACCGGTGGCGCTGGGAGAGCCGGATCTTCGACGGCGCCTACGACGGGGTGCCGGGCGAGCAGCGCCCGGTGTACGGGGCGTTGGACTTCCGGCGCTCCGCCGTAGGGGCAGCCCCCAGGTTCGGCTCGGCGCACGTGCGGCTGACGGCGGAAGCCCTGCCGCGCGCGACCTTCTGCTATCCGGACAGTGCCGCCGAGCCCGCCGACTTCGGCGTCGCGGCCGGGATGCACCTGATCGAGCTGGCCGAGTCCGACGACCGGGACGCACTGGACGACTACATCGAGGCCCAGATCCACGGTCCGGTCCTGCTGGACCGGCACATCGAGGCCCTCGTCCTCGACCCGTGCTACCGCGGCACCCCGGTGGAGGCGGCGGCCCACGCCCTGCCGTTCCGTACCGAATGGCATGACGGATTCCGGCTGGGCGTCGAGGAGCTGCGCCGGCACGGCGACTACCGGGGCGAGGAGTTCGTCGTCCTGGGCGCCGGGATCGCCGAGGACGGGTTTCTCGACCCGCGGATCATCGGTGACGCCGTCCGTGCCGGCCGCCACGACCACCAGTCGCTGAAGAGGGTCTGGCACTGCCTGGCCCGCTTCGGTGCCCCGGCGGCCCCGCCCCGCCGACGCACCCGACCGGACCGGGCACAGGATGTCGGGTGGGGCAGGGTGGTTCCTTCCTAGCGTGGTGGACGAAAGGGAAGGAGACCCGGGTGCTTGAGCGGCTGAACGAGGCCATGGACCACATCGAGCCGCGGCTCGACGGCAGCGTCGACGTCGCCGAGCTGGCCAGGATCGCGATGACCTCGGAGTACCACCTGCGGCGGATGTTCTCCGCACTCGCCGGGATCCCGCTGTCGGAGTACATCCGGCGCAGGCGGCTCACGGTCGCGGGAGCCGAGGTGCTGGCCGGTGAGCGGACGCTGCTGGATGTCGCGGTGCGGTACGGCTACACCTCGGGCGAGGCGTTCGCCCGCGCGTTCCGTGCCATGCACGGCATCGGTCCGGGCGAGGCCAGGCGCACCGGGGCCGCGTTGCGGTCCCAGCCCCGGATGTCCTTCCGCCTCGTCGTCGAAGGGACCAGCAGCATGCGATACCGGATCGTGGAGAAGGAGGAGTTCCGTGTGGTGGGCAGGAAGGCGCGCGTTCCGCTGGTGCACGAGGGGGTGAACCCGGCCATCGCCGAGTTCGTCCGGAGCATCGGCAAGGAGACCGTGGAGCGCATCCACGACCTGTCCGATCAGGAGCCGGAGGGGATCGTCCAGGTGAGCGACGACCTTGCCGACAGCCGGGCAGAGGGTACCGAACTGGACTACTACCACGGGGTGGTGAGCTCCGCGCCCGTTCCCGATGACATGGACGCGCTTCCCGTGGCGGCGGGCACCTGGGCCGTCTTCGACAGCTCGGGCGCCTTCCCGCAGGCGCTCCAGCACCTGTGGCGGGACGTGTTCACCGAGTGGTTCCCGTCCAATCCGTACCGGAGCCGGCCGGGACCGGAGATCCTCAGGGTCCGCGTCTCGCCCGACGGCGCGCAGGCGGACGCGCAGTTGTGGATTCCGGTGGAGCGGGGCACGGCGGCCTGAGGGGGCCGACGCCGGCGTCCCGGCAGAACGGCCCGCGGCCCAGGGTGCGTTGGACGTGCCCCGGGCCGCGGGTTGTCCCCCGTGCGAGCTACAGGCAGGTGTCCACTGTGCGGTGACGACTCCTGCCCGCCGGATCCGTAGCGTCGAAGCGAAGCCGCGGCGCACCGTCCGCGGGTGTCGCTGAGGAGTTCTCATGAGAGTGGTCTGGCAGCTCGCCGCCGTAGCCGCGGTCGCGATGATCGGCGGTCAGTGCGTCGCCGCGGTGGAGGGGAATCCGTGGCTCACGCTGATTCTCGGCCTTCTGACGGCGGTGCTCGCCGTGCCGGTCTACCGGTGGGTGGTGGGGCGGACCGAACGCCGACCGGTCACCGAGCTGTCCCGGGAGGGCGCGCGGGCGGGTACCGGCCGTGGGGTGCTGATCGGCGTCGCGCTGTTCGGGGCGGTCATCGCGAACATCGCCCTGCTCGGCCACTACGAGGTCGACGGGCTGGGAACCGTCACGGGGGCGGTGGGACTGACCGGCTTCATGGCCGCCGCCGCCGTGACGGAGGAACTGCTGTTCCGCGGCGTGCTGTTCCGGCTCGTCGAGGAGCGTGCGGGCACCTGGCTCGCGTTGACGCTGACGGGCGCGCTGTTCGGTCTGGCACACCTGTTCAACCCGGACGCCGACCTGTGGGGCGCCGTCGCCATCGCGATCGAGGCCGGCGGCATGCTCGCCGCCGCGTACGCGGCCACCCGCAAGCTGTGGCTGCCCATCGGTGTGCACTTCGGGTGGAACTTCGCCGCGTCCGGCATCTTCAGTACGGAGGTCTCGGGCAATGACACCCAGCAGGGGCTGCTGGACTCCGTGACCTCGGGCCCGCAGCTGATCACCGGAGGCGCCTTCGGCCCCGAAGGCAGCGTGTACTCGGTGGCGTTCGGCGTGGTGCTGACCGGCGTGTTCATGTGGCTGGCCCACCGGCGCGGCCACGTGGTCCCCCGTCCCCGACGGGCCGTCAGGAGCGAGGCCCCGACTACAGTTCTCCGGTGACCAGTCCTCCGCGCCTTCCCGAGCAGTGGCGCCGGCTCGACATCGCCCTGCGTGACCTTCCGCTCGGGCTGCTCCTCCTCGCGGCGTCGCTCGTGCCGGTGCTCCACAGCCGGGGTACGCAGTTCGGCGGGATGCCCGCCCACTCCTTCGACGCGGCGGCCGTCGTGGTCGTGGCCCTCGAATGCCTGCCGCTCGCCGCGCGCCGGCGGTGGCCGGTGGCCTGTGTCGCCCTGGTGTCCCTCGGTTTCGCCGTGGACCAGATCCGCGGCTACCACCTGGTCGCGGGCGCCGCGCTGCCCATCGCCCTGCTGAGCGCGGGCTCCCATCTGGAACGGCACCGGCGGGCCGTCGTGCTTGTGCTCTCCGCGGCGTACGTGCCGCTGTCGCTCGCGCTCCTCAGGTTCGGGCCGGGCGAACCGCCCATCGAGTTCGTGACGTTCTACCTGATGCTGGCCTGCGCCTGGGGCGCCGGAGCCTGGCTGCGATCCACCCGTGCGGCGGAGGCCGAGCGCCGCAGCCGCGTCGCCGAGGACACGCGCGCCGCCGAGCGCACCCGCATCGCCAGGGAGCTCCACGATGTCGTCACCCATCACGTCACGGCGATGGTCGTGCAGGCCGAGGCGGCGCGCTACCTGACCGCCTCGCCCGAACGCCTCGACCAGACCCTGACCACCGTCACCGACACCGGCCGGCGGGCCATCACCGACCTGCGGCACCTGCTCGACCTCCTCAACCCCGATCACGGCGCCGGGGCCAGGAAGCCGACCGTCGGCAGGCTGCTCCCGCTGGTGGAGCAGACCCGTCGGGCCGGGCAGACCGTGGAGTTCACCGAGGAGGGCACTCCGGCGGAGTCGACCGGCAGCGCCGATCTCGTGGCCTACCGGGTGGTGCAGGAGTCGCTGACGAACGCCCTCAAATACGCTCAGGGAAGCCGTACTTCGGTCCACGTGCGGCACAGCGAAAAGGAGATCTCCGTGGAGGTCAGCACCGACGGTCCGGGCTCGCGGGCCCGGGTACCGGGCGGCAGCGGGCGGGGCCTCGCCGGTCTGCGGGAGCGGGTCGACGTCCTGGGCGGCGAGTTCAGCGCCGGCCCGCACGCGGGCGGCGGCTTCGTCGTACGGGCCCGCATACCCGCGGGAAGCTCCGCATGAGCGCGCCGATCCGGGTCCTGGTCTGCGACGACCAGATCCTGGTCCGCACCGGGCTGGCCACGATCATCGACGCCCAGCCCGACCTCGAAGTGGCGGGCGAGTGCGGGGACGGGCGCACCGCCGTCGACATGGCCGGGCGGCTGCGCCCGGACGTCGTGGTGATGGACATCCGGATGCCGGTGCTCGACGGCATCGAGGCCACCCGGCTGCTGGCCGGTGCCGGGGTGCAGCATCCCGCCAAGGTGCTCGTGGTGACCACGTTCAATCTGGACGAGTACGTCTACGAGGCGCTGCGCGCCGGGGCGAGCGGCTTCCTGCTCAAGGACGCACCGCCCGCCCATCTGCTGCACGGAATCCGGACCGTGCAGACGGGCGCCGCCCTGCTGGATCCGGAAGTGACTCGCCGGCTCGTGGGCCGGTACGCCGCCCGGATCCGCCCGACCGGCGGCACCCCGCACGACATCCCGCTGACCCCGCGTGAACGGGAGGTCCTGAGACTCATCGCGGACGGCTTCTCCAACAGCGAGATCGCCGTGACCCTCCTGATCAGCCAGGAGACCGTCAAGACGTTCGTGTCGCGCATCCTCGCCAAACTCGGGCTCCGTGACCGCGTCCAGGCGGTCGTCTACGCCTACCGGCAGGGCCTGGTGACCTGAAATCGCCCCTTGTGGGGTTCCCCTCAGTGCGCCACCATGCGCATGTCAAACCGGAAGAACTTCGGTCGCAGAGGCTCTTCACGCTCTGCGCAGGTCACTTGAGGGGACCCCCACATGAAAAAGCCTCTCGTCGGTGCGCTCTTCGCGGTGCTGCTCCTCGGAGCCGGCACCGCGCCCGCGGCAGCGGCCACAAGCCACGACGCGTCAGCACCCGGCACGGTCAGGGCGGCAGTGCCGGCGGGCAGCGCCGCGGCCGACGCGGCGTCGTCCGGCCACGCGGCCCTCCAGGCGAAGGTCAGGCCCAAGGCCATCGGCTTCGCCGGGACCGTGGCGCTCAGCAACTGTTCGGGATCGGTCGTCCGTACGCCCGCCTCCCAGCCGGGCGATCCCGCGCTGGTGCTCTCCAACGGACACTGCCTGGAGTCCGGCTTCCCCGGCCCGGGCGAGGTCGTGTTCAACCAGCCGTCCACCCGCAGCTTCACCCTGCTGAACTCCGCGGGCAGCGGCGTCGGCACACTGCGGGCGAGCAAGGTCGCGTACGGGACGATGACGGACACCGACATATCGGTGTACCAACTCACCTCCACGTACGCCCAGATCGAGAGCACCTACGGCATCAAGGCGCTGGAGCTCAACACCGCGCACCCGGTGCAGGGCACCGCGATCACCGTCGTGTCCGGGTACTGGAAGCGCACGTACAGCTGCAACGTCGACGGGTTCGTCTACCGGCTCAAGGAAGGGGAGTGGACCTGGAAGGACTCGGTCCGCTACACCTCCGCCTGCCAGACCATCGGCGGTACGTCCGGCTCGCCGGTGATCGACAACGCCACCGGCAAGGTCGTCGCCGTCAACAACACCGGCAACGAGGACGGGCAGGAGTGCACGGACAACAACCCGTGCGAGGTCGACGAGAACGGGCAGGTGACGGTCCGCGAGGGCATCAACTACGCCCAGGAGACCTACGGCATCGTGCCGTGCATCGGAACCGGCAACGTCTTCGATCTCGACCGTGAAGGCTGCGCACTGCCCAAGCCGTGACGGGCGGAGCGGGGCGGGGCCGCACATGCGTGGTCCCGCCCCGCTCCCGGCCGGTGCCCCGGTCAGATCCTCCGCCACCGGGCGTTGGCGCAGGAGAAGAGGCCGAAGGCCGCCAGTCCGACGGCGATCAGTGCCAGCAGCCACGGACCGGCCGGCGTCGTGCTGAACGACCGCAGGGTGTCGTCCATCCCCTTGGCCTCGCCCGAGCGGGCCTTCACCGCGGCGGCGACGGCGAATCCGCCCGCCACCGCGAAGACGAGTCCACGGGAGACGCCGCCGAGGACCCCGGTGACGTCCACCGTGCGTCGCACGGCGGGCGACATCTCGCCGAGGCGGAGATGCTTGTGGAACTTCCGCAGGGCGGCACGGCCCGCGATCCACAGGCCCGCGCCCGCGACGACCGCACCGGCCGCCCCCACCAGCCATCGCCCGCCCGGCATGCCGAGCACCTGCGCCGTGACGTCCTTCGACTGCGCGTCGCCGGAACCGCTGCCGCTGCCGCGGTCGCCCGCGGCGAACATCAGGACCGAGTACGAGACGAAGGCGTAGAAGACGGCACGCCCCGCCGATGCCAGGCGCTTGGTCGCCTTGCGCCCGTCCGGGCCCGCGGCCCCGAACGCCGCCTCGGACAGCCGCCACAGGGCCATACCCACCAGAGCTGCTCCCAGGACCCAGAGCAGAACGGAACCGAAGGGCTTCCGCGCGATCTCCGCCAGTGCCCCGCCCCGGTCCGCCTGTTCTCCGCCCCCGCCGTTTCCGCCGCTCCCGAACGCGATGCGCAGCGCGAGCACGCCGACCAGGAAGTAGATCACTCCACGGGCCACGAACCCCGCCCGGCCGCCCGCTTCGACGGCTGAACTGTTGCCCGCCCGTCTCGCCCTGCCGTGACTTCTCCGGGCTGTCGCAGAGATATTCATGTTCTGCCGGTTGCCCCGGCCGGGAGGCGGGAAACTACCGCGCCCCGGCGGCAGCCGCCGTGCCGGACCGCACCGAGCGGCCCGCCAGCACCTGCGTCCGTCTGCCGTCCTCGATCACGAACCGGCCGTCGATCAGCACGTGCGGGATGCCGACGGGCAGGGTGCGGGGCTCGGCGAACGTCGAGCCCGCGGCCACCGTCGACGGATCGAAGAGCACCAGGTCGGCGCGGTAGCCCTCGCGCACGTATCCGCGGTCGGGCAGCCGCAGGCGGGCCGCCGGCCGGGAGGTGAGGTGGGCGACGCACTCCTCCAGGGAGAGGATGCCCAGCTCCCTCGCGTACCGGCCGAGATAGTGCGGGAACGTGCCGTACGCCCGGGGGTGCGGCTTGTCGCCCCGGAGGATTCCGTCGCTGCCGCCGGTGTGGACGCGGTGGCGCATGATCTGCCGGACGTTCTCCTCGTGGCCCACGTGCTGGAGGATCGTCGTCCCGAGCCGGTCCTGAAGCAGCAGCCGCCGGGCGGTCACCCAGGGCTCCTCGCCGCGCAGGTGCGCAGACTCGGCGACCGTACGGCCGACGTACGCGGCGAGGTCCGGCACGGTGACGCCCGAGATCTCGATGGTGTCCCACTCGATCGGCACACCGTGGCAGCCGTCCGATCCCACGACCTCCAGGTCGTGGCGGATCATCGCCGCCGACGCCTCGTCGGCCAGGCGCGTCAGAACCGACTCGGGGCCGCCCTCACCGGCCCAGCTGGGCAGCATGGCGACCAGGGTGGTGCAGCCCGGGGTGTACGGGTAGGTGTCGAGGGAGATGTCGGCGCCCGCGTCGAGCGCACGGTCCAGGAGGCCGAGCAGTTCCGGGGCACGGCCCTCGTTCACGCCGAAGTTCATGGTGGCGTGGGCGAGGTGAAGGGCGCAGCCCGCGGTGCGGGTGAGCCGCACCATCTCCTCGTACGCCTCCAGCGCACCGGCGCCGTACGAGCGGTGGTGCGGGCAGTAGTAGCCGCCGTGCTCGGCCACCACGCGGCACAGGGCGGTGAGTTCGGCGTCGTCCGCGTACATGCCCGGGGTGTAGGTGAGTCCGGAGGACATCCCGACGGCGCCCTCCGCCATGGACCGCGCGACAAGTTGCTTCATCCGGGTCAGTTCGGCATCGGTGGCCGGCCGGTCGTCCCAGCCGACCGCGTACATCCTGACGGTGCCCTGCGGGATCAGGTAGGCGGCGTTCACCGCGATGCCCCGGCCGCCGAAGTTGCGGTCGAGCCGGTCGAGGTACTCGCCGACGGAGCGCCAGTCGAAGTCGATGTCGCTCCCGTCGCCGTTCCACCCGGCGATGGAGCGCCGGACCTCGGCGAGCGTGCGGTCGTCGACGGGGGCGTACGAAAGCCCGTCCTGGCCCAGCACTTCGAGGGTGACGCCTTGCGCCGCCTTCGCGCTGTGGTCGGGGTCGCGCAGCAGGGCGAGGTCGCTGTGGGCGTGCATGTCGACGAAGCCGGGGGAGAGGGCGAGGCCGTCGGCGTCCAGGGTCCGGACGGCGGTGGGGCGGGGGCCGGGGGAGTCCTCGCGGTGGATCTCCGCGATGCGGCCGCCGGAGAGGGCCACGTCGGCGCGGTAGGAAGGGGTGGCGGTGCCGTCGATGACGCGGGCGTCGCGGATGACCAGGTCCATGGGGGGCCTTTCGGGGGGCGGGGCCGGGGGACCGGGCCCCGGCCCCCGGCTCGTCGGCCGGATCGGGGAGTGCCGGGGGATCAGGCCCCGGCCCCCGTCTCGGCGGCCGGGATCAGAAGAACGTGCGGATGTAGTCCGTGACCGTGCCGTCCGCCTCCACGAGCGGGATGAGCTGCCACTTGTCGAAGCTCGTGCACGGGTGTGACAGGCCCATTCCCACCCAGTCACCGACCTCCAGCCCGGCCCCGTCGCCCGTCCGCACCCACGCGTGCTGGTCCGACAGGCCGGTGATCTCGATCCCCGTCGCCTCCCGCACCGAACCGTCGCGCCCGGACCGCACGACCTGCGCCTGGGGCAGGTCGAGGTCGTAGGCGGCGTCCCGCTTGCCCGCGTTCAGGAACGCCTGCTCGGCCGAGGGACGCGACACGACCTGCGCCCAGAGCCGGAAGGCGGGCTGCAGCGCTCCCTCTTCGGGGACCCGGTTGAAGGGCGTGAGGTGGCGGTAGTGCCCGTCGTCGTGCGAGACGTACGCCCCCGAGCGGAGCAACTTGATTACGGGGGAGGAGAGTTCGGGGATCTCCGCGAACACGTCCGCGACCGCGTCGAACCATGCGCTGCCGCCCGCACTGATCACGATCGGCTCATCGGCGGCCGACGCGGCGAACCGCCCCGCCGCGTCGAAGTCCGCGGCCAGGGCGACGAGCCGGCGCAGCCAGTCCCGGACCCGCTCGCCCGTCGCGTCCGGCACCTCGCCCTCGTAACCGGCCACGCCCGCCAGGCGCAGCGTCCCGGCGGCGGCCACCGCATCGGCGACCGCGGCGCAGTCGGCCTCCGTGCGGGCACCCGTGCGGGCACCCTCGCCGGCGCCGAGCTCCACGACGACATCCACCGGGCGGGAGGTGCCCGCCGCGCTCAGGGCCTCGTCCATCAGCTCGACGCCGCGCACCGAGTCGACGTAACAGACGAAGCGGAAGTCCGGGTCGGCGGCCAGCTCGCCCGCGAGCCAGGTCAGCGCCACGGCGTCGACGAGTTCGTTGGCGAGGAAGATCCGCTGGATCCCGAACGCCCGGTAGACCCGCGCCTGGTGGGGCACCGCCGCGGTGATGCCCCACGCGCCGTGCTCCAGCTGGCGGGCGAACAGCTGCGGGGACATCGATGTCTTGCCGTGCGGTGCGAAGGCGAGGCCGTGGCGCTGTGCGTACGTCTCCAACAGGGCGAGGTTGTGCTCGACGGACTCGGCGGACAGGGCGAGCACCGGGGTGGTGAACCCGCCGGTGAAGAGGTTGCGCCGCTCGGCGGCCAGGTCGCCGACGGTCAGGCCGGCCGCGTCGGGCGGGAGCGCCTTGAACCGGTGGTCGACCCGCTCCTCGGCCAGTCCGGCAAGTCCGGCGACGGGGCGTTCGTCGGCCATGGGGGTGCCTCCTCGATCGAAGTCATGCGGTCGGTGACTCTCACCGTTGCAACATATGCAACACCCATTGCGTATATCGCTCAGGGCTGTCTAACATCCGAGCCGACGCCCGGTCAATGGTGAGACCCGGCGCCGCCCGCCCGAACCCGAGGAGCCCGAGTGTCCGGAACCCCGGCCAGGACCGACGCCGACGCGACCACCGATGTCGTGTGCCTCGGTGAGTCCATGGTGACGTTCCTGCCCTCGCAGCCCGGGTGCCTCGCCGACGTACCGTCCTTCGGCCGCGGCATCGGCGGCGCCGAGTCCAACGTGGCCTGCGCCCTCGCCGCGGCCGGGCACCGCGCGGCCTGGGTGAGCCGGGTCGGGGAGGACGGCTTCGGCGACCACCTCGTCGACGCGATCTCCGCGTACGGCGTCGACACCTCCGCCGTACGGCGCGATCCGGCCAGGCCCACGGGCATCTACTTCCGTACGGCGACGGACCGCGGCACCGACGTCCACGAGGTGGCGTACTACCGGGCCGGGTCCGCCGCCTCCGCGATGTCACCCTCGAACGTTCCGTACGAGGCACTGTTCGCCGGCCGGGTCCTGCACCTGTCCGGCATCACCGCGGCGCTCTCCGCCGACTGCCTGGCACTGCTGCACGAGCTGACGGCCCCGCGCCCCGGACGCCCGCTCATCTCGTTCGACGTCAACCACCGGCCCGGGCTGTGGCGCGGCGCCGACGCGTCCCCCGGCGTTTTGCTGGACCTGGCCCGCCGCGCGGACCTCGTCTTCGTCGGCGAGGACGAGGCGGAGGAGGCGTGGGAGGTGAAGGGCGCCGACGCGATCCGCGAGGCGCTGCCGGAACCGGCGGTCCTGGTGGTGAAGCGGGGCGCGGACGGGGCGACGGTGTTCTCCGGAGGACCGGGCCCGGCCGGCACCGTCACCGACGTCCCCGCCCTCCGCGTCGACGTCGTCGCCCCTGTCGGCGCCGGTGACGCCTTCGCCGCCGGATTCCTCTCCGCCACCCTGCGCGGACTGCCCGTCCGCGACCGGGCCCGGCACGGTCACCTGATGGCCGCCGCCGTCCTCACCGTCCCCGGCGACCTCACCGACCCGCCCGCCCGCGACCACGCCGACCGCCTCGCGGCCCTCGACGACGCCGCCTGGGGGAGACTGCGTCTCGGCCCCGGGTGGACGGGGGACGACCAGGAGGTACGTACGCAATGAGTCAGACCGTCGACCGGGCACTGAGCATCCTGCCGCTCCTCGCACAGGGACCCGCCGACCTCGGACAGGTCGCCGAGCGGCTCGGCGTCCACAAGTCCACGGCCCTGCGCCTGCTCCGTACGCTCCACGAGCACGGGCTCGTCTACCGCCAGCAGGACCAGCGCTACCGCCTCGGCGCACGGCTCTTCGCCCTCGCGCAGGAGGCCGTCGAGAACCTCGACGTACGGGAGATCGCCCACGCGCACCTCGTCGAGCTCAACGCGAACTGCGGACACACCGTTCACCTCGCCGTGTACGAGGAGAACGAGGTCCTCTACATCGACAAGGTCGAGAGCCGCTACCCGGTCCGGATGTACTCCCGCATCGGCAAACCCGTCGCGATCACCGTCGCCGCCGTGGCCAAACTGCTGCTCGCCGACCTCTCCGAAACCGAGCGGCGCGCCATCGCGGAGAAGCTCGACTACCCCATGTACACGTCCCGTTCGACCCCCGGACCCGGCGCATTCCTCAAGGAACTCGCCACCGTGCGCGAACAGGGATGGGCCACCGACCTCGGCGGCCACGAGGAGTCCATCAACTGCGTCGGCGCCCCCATTCGCGGCACCGACGGGCGCGTCGTCGCCGCGATGTCGGTCTCCGCGCCGAACGTGGTCGTCACGGCCGAGGAACTCCTCACCCTGCTCCCCCTGGTCCGTCGCACCGCCGACACCATCAGCCGGGAGTACTCCGGCACCAACCGACCCAAGAAAGCCTGATCAGCGATGACCGACAAGACCGAGAAGACCGCCCTCACCCCGAGCACCCACACCACCCCGCCCGCGAAGTTCTCGCACGGGGTGCGGAAGGGGAACATCCTCCAGGTCGCCGGCCAGGTCGGCTTCCTGCCCGCAGCCGAGGGCCAGGCCCCGACCCCGGCCGGGCCGACCCTCCGCGAGCAGACACTCCAGACCTTCGCCAACGTCAAGGCGATCCTGGAAGAAGGCGGCGCGAGCTGGGACGACGTGATGATGATGCGCGTCTACCTCACGGACGTGGACCACTTCGCCGAGATGAACGAGATCTACAACACCTACTTCGGCGAGCAGAACCTCAAGGAGGCTCCCTCCGCCCGCACGACGGTCTACGTCGGCCTGCCCAAGGGCCTGCTCATCGAGATCGACGCCCTCGCAGTCCTCGGCTGAGCCTGATCCCGTTGCACCACCGCCCCACCACGCCGGTCACGGCGCCCCGCCCCACCGAGGCGCCGTGCCGCGCTCCCCCCTGCCCGAATCCCATGGAAGACAACGGAGTTACCCATGCTGCTCGCCGCAGTCCCCCCACCGGCCGAGACGCCACCCCACACCGGTGGACTCCTCCTCCTCATAGACGGGACGGCCGGTCTCCTGACCGTCGCCGTCCTCGGGATCGCGCTCCTCCTCTTCCTGATCATCAAGGTCAGGCTGCAGCCGTTCGTCGCGCTGCTCGCCGTCTCCATAGCCGTCGGCCTGGGCGCGGGCCTCTCCGTCACCGAGCTCTTCGGGACGGTGCAGAAGTCCGCCGCCGTCTCCGTGATCGAGTCCGGCATGGGCGGCATCCTCGGCCATGTCGCGATCATCATCGGCCTCGGTACGATGCTCGGCGCGATCCTCGAAGTCTCCGGCGGCGCCGAGGTGTTGAGCACCCGGCTGCTGAACCTCTTCGGTGAGAAGCGTGCTCCGCTCGCGATGGGCCTGACCGGTCTGATCTTCGGTATCCCGGTCTTCTTCGACGTCGGCATCTTCGTCCTCGCGCCGATCGTGTACGCGGCGGCCAAGCGCTCCGGCAAGTCGATCCTGCTCTACGCGATGCCGCTCCTCGCGGGCCTGTCCATGACGCACGCGTTCCTGCCGCCGCACCCCGGCCCGGTCGCCGCCGCGGGCCTCTTCCACGTCTCGCTCGGCTGGGTCATCCTGATGGGCGCCGTCGTCGGCATCCCGTCCGTCCTGGCCGCCTGGGCCTACGCCGCCTGGATCGGCAAGCGCATCTTCGTCGAGGTCCCGCAGGACATGGTCGAGGCCGCCGACGAGGCGAAGGCCGCGGTCGTCGCCGAGCAGAGGGCCGCCGGAGTCACCCCGCACGAGGCACCCGTCGCACTCGGCACCGTACTCGCGATCATCGGCACGCCGCTGGTGCTGATCCTCGCCGCGACGTTCTCCTCCATCGCGCTCGACCCCTCGACGCTCCGCTCCGTCATCGAGTTCTTCGGCAACCCGTTCGTCGCCCTGACGATCGCGCTGCTGCTCGCCTACTACCTGCTCGGCATCCGTCGCGGCTGGTCCCGCAAGTCCCTGGAATCCGTGTCGACCTCGTCCCTCAAGCCGGTCGGCAACATCCTGCTCGTCGTCGGCGCGGGCGGCATCTTCGGCGCCGTCCTCAAGAGCAGCGGCATCGCGGACGCGCTCGCCGACACGTTCAACGACGTCGGTCTGCCCGTCATCCTGCTCGCCTGGCTCATCTCGGCGGTGCTGCGCATCGCCCAGGGCTCGGCGACGGTCGCCATCGTCACCACCGCCGGCATAGTGGTCCCGCTCGTCGAGGACCAGGACTTCTCGCAGCCGCACCTGGCGCTGATCATCATGGCGATCTCGGCCGGCTCGATCATCGCCTCGCACGTCAACGACGGCGGCTTCTGGATGGTGTCGAAGTACTTCGGCATCTCCGAGCGCGACACCCTGAAGTCCTGGACGGTCCTTGAGACGGTCCTGTCGGTCGCGGGGTTCGTGGTGGCGGCGCTGCTCAGCCTGGTGATCTAGGGCCGCTCGTCCGCATCGGGCCGGGCTCAAGTCCAGGATCTCCCCCCCCCGGGGACACTACCGGCGTAGTACCTCGCACGTGGCCTCGGTCCGGAGCCCCTCCGAAGCCCTCGTCCGGAGCCCCGTCCGAAGCCCCGTCCGCCGGCCGAACGGAAAGCTCAAGAGGCCTGCGTCTCCGTCGAGTCGGGCGTGTGATCCTCCCTCGTCGCGGTGTCGCGGTGTCGCGGTGTCGCGGTGTCGCGGTGTCGCGGTGTCGCGGTGTCGCGGTGTCGCGGTGTCGCGGTGTCGCGGTGTCGCGG